>CAYPCK010000061.1:0-8941 GCA_964409185.1 uncultured Anaerolinea sp.
GACCCCAGAATAAATAATTGGAGTCTGGCAGTTCCGGCGCGGGCTGACCGAATTGTCCCCCTGAAGTGATCGGCGTTCCGTCGCGCGTAAACTTTTGCACGCGGTGATTCCATGTGTCTGTCACATACACCGAGCCATCGGGACCGACTGCCACTCCCCACGGTTCGTTGAATGTTCCGGGCGGCGCATCGCCTAATGCCAGGTCGGCAAAATTGCCCCATTCCTGTAACAGGCTTCCATCGGAGGCAATGTGCAGAATGCGATGATTGCGCGAGTCTGCGATGTACAGGTCAACATTCGTTCCGTAGGAAATGCCTCGTGGGGCATTCAACCCGAGCGGCAGATAACGGTCGGAATTGAAAATCTGGTCGGCGCTGATGATTTGTGTGCCGGCTTCATATGGGTCGGTGGTCAGCGGCGACTCGGACGGACCAACTCCGTAATTCCAGATTTGCGAAGCGACATCCTTGCGGACGTACAACCGCATCTGGTCGGCGGGTTGCCAGGTGGTCAGGGTCATACTCGAACTGCCGGTTGCCTGGGCGTAGCGCGTGTAATCGCGGTCGAACCAGATATCGAAGATACCGGCGCGGATCTCCGGGTTCGTGATGGCATTCAGGATGCGGGTTTGCTCGAGACCGAAGTAATCCTGGTTGGGCCACCACATGCGGATGTAATCGAAGCGGTAGAAGCCATCGCCGAGCGCGGCATCGATCTTGTCGAAGTTTTTCTGATCTACGATCACAGCAACCGCCTCCCGCAGCGACCGGGTGGGCTGGTCGAAAGAACGCTGTTGCGTAAAATCGCGCAAATACCATACCACGGGCCAGGAAACGCCAGTATCCGGGGCGCTGGCGTCGTAGGCGATGACAGCGTTAAGCCCGCCGGCGGTTCGCTCGGAAATTTCGGTCACTTGCGTGATCACATCTTTAACTCCCCCGGCGCCGTGTGCGTAGACGAGGTATTCCGTGGCATTGTCATAGTTGATGTAGGCGGCGCGGAAGGAGGTGCGCGCGGTTTGCGCGGCGAGTAAGCCAAAGATCGTCAACGCGGCGAGCTCCACCAGGGGGCTTTTGCGCGGCATGCGTGATAAAAAGACGATGGCGGCAATACAAACCAGGAACCCAACGAATGCCGCTGCGAATTTCAGCCCATAACTACCGGTCATCGTCGGGTCGACAGCGCCGGTCTGCGTTTGTAATAATTGCGCGCCGTTCAAGACGCCTGCGCCGAAGGTAACCACTAGGATCATGATCGCAGTCACGATGGCAAGGGAACCAAGGTCTTTTCGTGTGAGCATGAACAGAAGCGCTCCGCTCCCGATCGCGGTTACCAGCGGAAAGATGAACGCCGAGGTGGCTTGCAATTGCTCAAGGCTTGTTCCTTGAAATGGCGGTGTGGCTCCATAGACTGACCGCAGGAGGTTGAAGAGCGCCACCGTGAAAACGGTTAGGATGAAAAGGACGAGCGCGGGTCGCCAGGGCGAATCCTCTGTAAATTTCGAAAGAGCCGCTTCGATAATTTGTCCGACGCCCCAGCCGGTCAGCAAAATCATGGGCCACGCCATGTGGTAGGTCAACCACGGCATCCGCTCGCCGGCAATCGAGAATGCCACGATGCTCGTCACTGACCAGAACACCAACAGGCTGAACATTTTGATGAAATTCATATCCTGAGGAGCTGAGACTTCTGCAGGCGCCCCGTCCGGCCAGGCATGTACCTCCACCGGGAGCGTCCCGCTTGTTTCGGAGGCAGGCTGTGGGGGAGTGAAACGGGAAAGGTTCTTGAAACCGATCCACGCCGCAAAAATTGAGCCGAGCGCCGGAAGAAATTCATACATCGGGATTTGTACCAGCCAGTAGAAGTATTCCGGCTGGCTGCCCCGTTCCACGCCTTGTTGTACCAGCCAATACCCCAGTGAGCCGACAATCCCGGTGAAAAAGCCAGCAGGATTGGTAAACACCGTGGTATATAAGATGGTGAAGATGCCCCAGAAGAAAACGCCATATTTCCACCACTCGCGATTCCAGAGCATGCCGACCAAAATCGATAAAGCGAGGAAGAGCGCCACAAACCCGCCAATGATCCATAACGCCCTTGCATCGAGCAATTGCACCTGCGCCGCCTCGGTGGGAATGGACACTTGCAACAAACTCTCCAGCCATTTGATCGGGAACGGCACCAGCATGGGCAGGACGAACGTACCCAAAAGGATCATCAAACCAAACACGCGGTCCTTGCGCAGATTGGGGAATTTCTGGGTGTACGCAAGGCGCGCCAAAAAGTAAAAGCCCAAAAACAGCAAAGCCTGCGCGGTGTAGATGAACGCCGTTTCTTTGGACGTAAAATGGAGCAGTGTCGCGGCTGTGACGAGATACAGGTATTTATTCCCTCCGCTTTCCAGGTAGCGGAGCATGGCGTACAGCAACAGGATTCCCGAGAACCCCACAAACGATTCATTGCGGACATACCGCCCGTAGTACAGCATGTATGGCGAGATCACCATGAGCAGGGCGGCAACGATCATGCCCCAATTACCCAGGAATTTGCGCCAGTACCAAACCATCCAGACGGTGCCGATACTGAACAAGACGGCGGGAATACGAGCTGTGAAATCGGACACCCCGAAGAGGAAATAGGATAATGCGATGATGTGGAATTGATACGGACCATGCATCATCGGCGTGTGCTGGTAGCCTTGTCCACGGTACAACAACCACGAGAAATACGTGTGCAGGCTTTCATCATGGCTCATCACGCGGGTTCCGAGGTCGTAGAAGCGCGTGACGATGGCTAGGAGTAGGATGCCGGCGAACAAGGCAATTTCATTCGTGATTGCAGGTAGGGATGGGTGAATGGGGCGATGTAGCCAGGGAAGTTTTTCGCTCTTCATGATCCGGGTTCCGTTGTTAAATTGGGTGACTTATACTGCAAGAAATAGGTTCTGACAAGTTGCCTTGTAATTCTTCGTTAATGAATTACGCACCAAGGGCAGTGATACATTGCTGGAGAAATGGAACAACTGAAGGTTCTTCTGCAAATTGCGTAAGGCTATTGTTTGTTCTTGAATTTCGCGTAGTCATGATAGCGGTTTGATATTTTTTTACAAAAAATATCAAACCTCTCCAGCCAATTGACCACACCCGGCATGGATGTCTATTCCGCGCCTCATGCGGATCGTGCACGGAATCCCAGCCTGCTCCAGCGACTCTTTGAATCTTGCCGCCCTTTCGCGCGATGTGGCTTGACCGTCATAGCCCGTAGTGGGGTTGAGGGGAATAGCATTTACGTGACACAACAATCCTTTGAGTCGTGCGGCGAGCGTCTTCGCCGCTTCGGGCGAATCGTTGACTCCATGAATCAATGCCCACTCAAACGTGATGCGCCGATGCGTTTTATGCACATAATACCTGCATGCGTCAATCACTTCGGCAATGTTGTATTTCTTATTTACAGGCAGCATCGCTCCCCGCGATTCATCATCCGCGGCGTGGAGGGAGATGGCAAGGTTGACCTGCCGCTTCTCGTCCGCGAAGCGCCGAATTTGGGGCACCAATCCCACCGTCGAAAGGGTGAAGCGGCGCGCGCTGAAGTTGAATCCATCGGGATCATTGAGTCGATCTATCGCTTCCATTGTGTTGTCGTAATTGTGAAACGGTTCGCCCATCCCCATGAGGACGATGTTGGTGACGACTTCGTTCCTTTCCTTCAACATGCGCGCGTAATACAAAACTTGCGCAATGATCTCGCCGCTTGAAAGATGACGCTTGAAGCCTATTTGCCCCGTCGCACAAAAGACACATCCCATTGCGCAGCCTGCCTGTGTGGAGATGCAGAGCGTCCTTCGATTCTTCGCGCCGCGCAAATTCTCGCTGTTCGGAGCAGAAGCGGCGATCTGCGGATTATCCGCCGGGTCGCCATACCGCATCAACACCGCTTCTATTAAACTCTTATCTGGTAATTCAAAGAGTGTCTTACGCGTGAAACCGTCAGATGAATCGAGATGGGTTTTCACTTTGAACGGAGCAAAATTCACGCGCGCGGCAAGTTTCTCGCGCAGTGATTTTGACAGGTTCGTGAATTGCTCGGGCGAATCATACAGATGCTGATACAACCCTTGCCAGATTTGCTTCGCGCGGTAGGGAGGTTCATCCAATTCTTGCACGAGCTTTGTGATCGAAACGAAATCGAGATCGAAGATCAACATGTCGAACTAACCAATCAAACTTGAAAGATCATCAGCAATAATATCGATCTGTGGAATCCAAGTCTCCGCCTGCTCCCGCGTGGATACGCCACTCAACACCAGCGCGCAGGGACATCCCACCGCCTGCCCCGCGGCGATGTCGGTTTCGAGGCGGTCCCCGACAACGAGGGTTTCCTCTTTTTTTGTGCCAAGCCGTTCCAGCGACAATTCCATCATGAACGGGAGCGGTTTGCCGGCGTAGATCGGCTCGATGTTTGTGGCAGTAGTGACAACCGATATCCATGCGCCTGCGCCGGGGATTTCGCCGCGCGGGGTGGGGAAGGTCTTGTCGGGGTTGGTCGCGTAAAACGGAATGCCGCGCCGCACGAGCAAGGTCGCTTCGCGCATTTTGTCGAAGGTGATGTCGCGATCAATGCCCATCACAAAAAAATCCGCTTCCTGTGCGTTCTCCGCGGCGACGATGTTGAACCCCTTTTCCACCAACGCTTCACGGATGCCCGCCTCACCGATCATGAAGCCCTTCGTGCCCGGAGGGAATTTCTGGGCAAGCATGTGCGCCGCTCCCATCGCAGATGTGACGATCTGACTCTCGTCAACACGGACACCCAGGTCCGCCAGTTTGGTTTGATACTCCGCTGGCGTTTTGGTGCCGTTGTTGGTCGCAAAAACATACTTCAAACCACGTTCTTTGATCCGCGCAAATATGGATGGCAGGTCGCCGATCGGCGCGTCTGATCTCCAGATCACGCCATCCATGTCCAGGATTAAGGCTTTGATGTGAACAGGCAACATAGGCTGGCATTATAACGGTAATTAAAAAGCCCGCCGATTTCTCGACGGGCTGATCTTCCGATGCAAATTTACTTTACTTTTTCCGGAACCTGTAACACCTGATCCACTAAACCATATTCCACCGCCTTATCCGCTTCAAGGTAGTAATCGCGGTCGCTGTCGCGCTCGATCACTTCCAGCGGCTGGCCGGTGTGTTTTGCCATGATACCCAGCAACAAACTCTTCAAACGGAGGATTTGCTTGGCTTGAATCTCGATGTCGGTTGCCTGGCCCTGCGCGCCGCCGAGCGGTTGGTGCATGTGGATGGTCGCATTCGGTAGGGCGTAGCGGCGTCCTTTTGTGCCGGCGGCAAGTAAAACGGTCCCGAACGAAGCGGTCACACCGACAGCCACGGTGCTGATCGGGTTGGGGATCATCTGCATCGTGTCGTAGATCGCAAGCCCGGCGTAGATCACGCCGCCCGGCGAATTGATGTACATCTGAATCTCTTTTTCAGGGTCTTCGTGGGTCAGAAACAGCAACTGCGCCACGATGACATTTGCCACCTGGTCGTCGATGGGCGTGCCGAGGAATATGATTCGTTCCTTCAGCAACAGCGAATAGATATCATACGCGCGTTCGCCTCGCCCGGTATTTTCTACTACCATCGGTACAATGTTCTTAAAGTCAGGGATCATATCGTCTCCTTTTTTGAATGCGACGATGTTACTTGTCGAATATTGGATTTCTGTTAACTCTTTGTTTCCTCTTCGGATGAAGAACTCGGCTCTTTCACAGGGTCGGCTGATTCAGCTTGAGCAATCGCTTCAGCCTCCTTGGCTTTCGCCTCCGCTTCTGCCCTTCGTTCCGCCGGCGACTTATATTCGCCCACCGCAATGGACTTCAGCATCTCCAGCGCCCGGCGCGTGAGCAGGCGGTTCGCCGAATCCATCGCAATGGATTGCGCGACGCGTTCCTGTCCTTTTTTGCCGCCGCGGATCTTGCCAAAGTCGAGACCCTGCATGGCAAGCGAATTCAACGCCTGGCTGAACTCTTCATCGAGCGCAGCGTTGTCCACCTCGATCTCCTCCTTGCGGACGATCTCATCGAGGATCAACGAGCGTTCGAACCGCTTTTTTGCGACCGGCTTCACTTCCTCCTCAATAAATCTCTCGCGCGTGGTGTTGCGGAGTTTGAAATAGGTATCGAGATCCATGCCTTGCTGGTTCAGCCGCTGTGAGAGGTCCTCCAGCACGTGTTCGCCTTCGTGATCGAGCGAGTGCTGGTGATATTTAAACGTTGCGCCTTCCTTGATCTTTTCGATCAGGTCAACGAAAAACTTATCATCGTAGTTGGCTTTCGAGCGCGCTTCCACATCCTTCGTAACCATCTCTCGAAGTGACTCGAGTGTCTCGCCTGCGCCCACCGTTTTCGCGAACTCATCGTCCAGTTCGGGCAGGGTAACCCCACGGACGGTTTTTACGGTCACCGTCATCTCTGCGTTTACGCCTTGCAGCGCCTCGAGGTCGTGGTCTTTCGGAAACTCGTGCGAGATGGTCTTGGTATCACCGGGCTTTAATCCCACAAGTTGTTTGGCAAACCCAATGTAGGGCCATTCGATCTCGCGATCACTCGCACTGACAACGGTCGCTAATCCCGTCCGCTTCAATTCAGTAATATCCGAATCAACATCCACAAGAATATAATCTGTTTCCTGTACTTCACGCTCGACCGTTTCTGTCGTTCCGTAGCCCCGGCGCAGGTCTTCGATTGCCGCATCCACTTCTGTATCGGCTGGCGCGGTCCACTCGTATGGCATGCGGATCGAGTGATAGTCTCCCAGGTCCACCTCGGGGGCGAGCGGAACTTTGAAGATCAACTTTGGAGGATCCAGCGATTCGATCTGCTCCAACCTGCCGGACGCGCCAGGTTCCACCCCGGCTTCTTTGAGGATATTCGAGTATTCATCGTCAATGAAGAAATCAACGGCTTGTTCGACGATTGCCTGCTCGCCGTAATTCAGCACCACCATGTGATACGGCGCTTTGCCCGGGCGAAAACCGGGAATTTTCCCGCGCTCTGAAATTTTGCGCGCCGCGCGGCGTTTGTACCCGTCCATTTTTTCAGGCTCGACCTCAACGATAAGTTTCGCCTCGTGTCCTTCTTCGATTGTCTTTTCGATGTTCAATGGTTTCTCCAATTACGCCCTTCTCCTCTAGGAGAGAGGCAGGGGGTGAGGTCAGATGGGGACGGAGAGAGTCGAACTCTCAAGCCTTGCGGCACAGCATCCTAAGTGCTGCGTGTCTGCCAGTTCCACCACGTCCCCGCGGTTCTGTGTTGGGTTTGATTGTAATGAGCGGACAAAATTATACTTGGATTTTTCGATTTTTTGATTGACGATTTCGGATTGGTGGGTATAATCTCGCACTTGCAATTCTTTCCCGGAGACAAACATTGAGCCGACTTATAAACCCTGATTCCGCCGGCAAGGATCGGGCGCGATTATCAAAAGCTATCGTGCTGGCGGTGCGCGAACTGGCGAACCAAACCGAAGTTACGAATGAAGCGAAAGACCTTGCGGCATTCATCTCGCTCGCATTAAAGTCCATCTCGGAAGGCGTTGACGCGTCGGTGGCGGCGTGGGAGAAGCGCGACTATTGGGTAAAGGCTGACCGTTTTCGTATGGACTGGATGTGGTCCGGTCAATTTGCCGAGAAGATGAAGAGCGCGATCCTTGCTGACGATTGGGGCGCGGTGGCGATGCTCTCAGCGCAGATCGCCCAGAAATTCGGCAAGGTGGGGGTGGCAAAAAATCACAGGCTGGGAAAACCCTGGGTGGGGGCATACAGGCAACTTTGAAGAACGAAGCGAATCGGTCGCATCTGCTGTGTGACCGTTTTTTATTTATTTCCTAATCGGAAATTTACAAATCTTCCCACGGAAAATTCCGTACCTTTTTTAAACCCATTGTGTTTCAAACTCCAGATGGAAATGTGTCCCTACATTGGGAGAGGAGGTTCTTATCACTAGTTTATTTTTGTCTCTCGACATGTGCTACTGCCTGATCGAACGTTCAAATTCATTGCTGGAAAAGGAGAGCATCCATGGCTGAAAAGAAAAAGGAAGCTGGCGGAGTTAGTTACGAGAACGTGGGTAAGGATTACCTAGAAAACCGACAACTCCATCGTAAGGCGGGATGGGTTTTGTTGTGGGGGCTGGGCGTCGGCGCGGTGATCTCGGGTGATTTCTTCGGCTGGAATTTCGGATTGGCGGCCGGCGGATTTTGGGGATTGACCATCGCCACCGTGTTAATGGCAATCATGTACCTTTGCATGGTGTACAGTATTGCCGAGTTAACAACAGCGCTGCCTCATGCGGGAGGTTTCTATTCCTTTACGCGCAACGCCTTCGGACCGTGGGGTGGATTCATCGTCGGCGTGACGGACCTCATCGAGTACGTCATCACCCCCGCCGTGATCGTGGTGGGCATCGGCGGTTATCTGAACGCGCTTATACCGAGCGTCCCGCTTTGGGTGTGGTGGCTTGCCTCGTATGCGATTTTTGTCGGCATCAATATTTGGGGGGTCGAGATCACGCTCAAAGTAGGCATGGCAGTCACCGTGATTTCCATTGCGGTGTTGGTTGTGTTTTACGTCGCCGCGCTCGCCACCGGCGCGTTCCAATGGGAGTTGTTGTTCAATATCCCTGCTGACCCGGGTCAATCGGCAACATGGCTCCCGCATGGATGGGCGGGCGTGTTCGCGGCGTTACCCTTTGCGATTTGGTTCTATCTCGCGATTGAGGAATTGCCTCTTGCGGCAGAAGAGACGCTGGATACCGTGCGCGATATGCCCAAAGCGTTGATCCTCGGCATCTTCACGCTTTTAGCGCTTTCGATCTTCACGCTCATCCTCAACAGTGGCGTGGGCGGCGGCGCGTCCGCCATCGGCGAAACAGGCGCGC
>CAYPCK010000062.1:0-8807 GCA_964409185.1 uncultured Anaerolinea sp.
ACGGCGCGTGGGTGAAAGCCGTGGACCCGACCACCGAAGAAATCCAACAACTTGTGCAGTGGGGTGTGGACGTGGATTACATCCATTATTCGCTCGACTTCGACGAAATGCCGCGCATGGAGCGCGACGACGATTACACCTTTATTTTGATTCGCATCCCGCATCGCCAGCCCGATACCGACGTGCCGTATATTACGATTCCGCTGGGCATCTTCATCAAGGGGAATATGATCGTCACCATCTGCCGCTACGAAAAAGACATGTTCAAGGTGCTAGCAAACGGGAAATACCGCCTGCTCAAAACGGGCAAACGCTATCGTTTCGCGCTGTATATTTTTCTCGAAACCGCCACGCGCTACCTCACCCACCTGCGCGAGATCAACCGCATGACCGAAGCCATCGAAGACCAGTTGCAACAATCCACGCGCAACCGCGAGGTGCTCGAACTGCTCAAATACCAGAAGAGCCTCACCTACTTCGCCACCGCGCTGCGCTCGAACGAGGTGATGATGGAACGCGTGCAGCGCACGCAGATCTTCAATTACTCCGACGAAGACCAGGAACTGCTCGAGGATGTGCTCACCGAAAACCAGCAAGCCATCCAAATGACCAGCATCAACACCGAGATCCTCTCCAGCATGATGGACGCCTTCGCTTCGATCATCTCGAACAACCTCAACGGCGTGATGAAAGCGCTCGCCGCGCTCACCATCCTCCTCAACCTGCCCCCCATCATTTCGTCGTTCTACGGCATGAACGTCGCGCTGCCCGGGCAATCCAGTTCGTTCGCGTTCCTGTCCATCATCGGCACGTCCATTGCGGCGACGGCAATCGCCACCTACATTTTTTACAAGCGCGATTGGTTTTAAATTTTTCGTTCCTGCGGAGTCTCAGACCCCGCAGGAGCAGGGATACCAATGAAACCTGAACTTCTTTACGACTCGCAAGCCTGGCTCGGCGAAGGTCCCGTGTGGGATGCGCGCGCGCAGACATTATTTTGGCTGGATATTCTCAACAAGCGGATTCATTCCAACGGCGACCTCTTCGCTGAACTGGACGACTTCATCGGATGCATTGTCCCGCGTCGACTCGGCGGATTCGTTCTGACCAAACGCTTCTCTTTCTGGACGTTCGATTTGGATTCCGCCTCGTCCACCTTACTCGCCGCCCTCGCGGATGAACCCGCGAACAACCGCTTCAACGACGGCAAATGCGACCCGCGCGGACGCTTCATCGCCGGCACCATGGACATGAGCGAAACAGACCCGACCGGGTCGCTGTATTCGTTCGACGGCAGCTCCGTCACGAAATTGCTGGGTGGAATCACCATCTCCAACGGCATGACGTGGAGCAAGGACGGCAAAACCTTCTACTACATTGACACGCCTACGCGCGAAGTCCGCGCCTTCGATTACGACCTGAACTCCGGCGCGATCGCCAATTCACGCGTCGCGGTGACTGTCCCCGAATTCCTCGGCTGGCCCGACGGCATGACATCCGACACGCAAGGGAACTTATGGATCGCCATGTGGGGCGGCGCGCAGATCACCAAATGGAACCCGAACACCGGTCAATTGTTGGAGAAAATCCCTGTGCCGGCGCCTCAACCATCCTCGTGTACGTTTGGCGGGAAACACATGAACGAGCTGTTCATTACCTCCGCCCGCAAGGGAATGGACGATGCCGCCCTGAACCAGTATCCGCTTTCAGGCGGGGTCTTCCGACTGGAGACAACCGTCGAGGGTCTGCCTCCGTTCGAGTTTGCGGGGTAAAATCCAGTCATGTCCAGACGGATCGAGTACATTGACATCGCGCGCGGCCTCGGCATCCTGCTGGTGGTGCTGGCGCACAACGATTTCGGTTTCATCTCGCAATACGGCTATGAAGTGATCTATTCCTTCCACAAGCCGTGGTTCTCCCTCCTGTCGGGGTATTTCAACACGCCGGACCTTCCGTTCTTCGAGTTTTTCAAGAAACGATTCCATTCCCTGCTCAAACCATTCCTCTTTACCCTGTTCCTCATTTACTTCACGTCCGTGTCTTTCGAGAAAATGGCGTTCGGCACTGCGTTGAGGCGCATCGTCAAGTCACTCTATGGAACGGGTGTGTACATTGATTGGGTGCAGTTGTGGTTTTTGCCGAATTTGTTCGTTGTGAGTCTGTACGCGTTTCTTTTCATTGTGGTCGTCAAGAAGTTGAACAACCGCTGGTTGAGGCTGGGCATCCTGACAGCGACGCTGGCTGTCTCGCTTCCATTCCTCAAATCGTTCTATCCGTTTTCGGCGTCTCTGTTCGGCAACGACTACGAACTCTTCGGCTTGCCGTTCAGCCTCGATCTCGTTTTCATCAGCGGATTCTTTTTTATTCTCGGAAGTGAAGTGAGGCAACTCGCCTCTGAAAACACGTTCGGCAATTATTTTCTGTTGATCGGTTCGGGCGTTGCGGTCTTTGCCTTGAATTCCCTTATCGATTCGCCCATTGATTTCAACACGCGGCAATACAGTTCCTTTTTCGTCAACACCATTGAAGCCATTGCCGGGATTCTGTTCGTGCTGGCGTTGTCGCGGCAAATCGAATTACATGCGAACAAGCCTGCTTCGTTCTTCAAATATCTTGGGCGTGCTTCCCTCATCATTTTGATTTTCCACGTCCCGATTCAGGATTTTTGGGGGCAGAAGGTGTTGGCAACCACTGATAATCTTCCCCTCTCGATCTGGGTCGGGTTTTTCATGGGCGTGGGCGGCTCGGTGCTGATCCACGAGTTGTTCATCCGCCGCAACCCCGTCGCTTCGTGGTGGTTTGGGAGAGAGGCGGAACTCCCCGTCCAGAAAGAGGCGGATTTGTCACCCTGAGGGAGCGTTCGTCCGCGACCAAAGGGTCTCACTTGTCGAGTCGGAGACGCCTCGCTACGCTCAGTATGACACAGCCAAATAAAAATCCCTCCGTAATGGAGGGATTTCAGTTATTTATCCATCGAGGCGGTAACTGGCGATCTGCGTTCCTGTTCATCCTGCACCACGCGGATTCCGTTCGCCACTTGATTTGAAATCCTCTCCAACTCGGCTTGGAGTTGGGTGAGGCTGCGCATCACGTAATCGTCGGCGTCGCCGCGCGTGGTTTCAGCGTCTGCCCGCGCTTGCGCGAGAATCTGTTCCGCGCGGCGCTGGGCTTCCTGCACGACCAATTCCTTCGAGGCAAGCTGGTCCGCTTTTTGGCGGGCGAGGTCGAGGGTGCGGTTCGCTTCCTCCTGCGCCTGAGCCAGCACACGGTCGCGTTGACCG
The DNA here is from genome assembly GCA_964409185.1 of uncultured Anaerolinea sp. Classification (GTDB taxonomy): domain Bacteria; phylum Chloroflexota; class Anaerolineae; order Anaerolineales; family Villigracilaceae; genus Defluviilinea. The sequence continues at coordinate 3,282 of CAYPCK010000062.1, forward strand.
AGCAGTTGTTGCGCCTTTTTCACTTCTTCAGGGATGGCGATGCGCATCTGGTCAATGATATCCAACATGCGGTCTTCGTCCACCATCACGTTGCGCGTGAGCGGAATGGATTTGCTTTCGTTGAAGAGTTCTTCGAGGCGGTCGATTAATTGAAGAATGTCCATACGCGGCTCCTCGGGTAGAGGACGATAGAGGCTATTCTAGCACAAATTAATCTCTGAGCGAATTGGGGATAGGGTTATCGCCCATGCCCGCCACTTTTTCTTTGAACGCTTTCTCCACAAACGGTGGAACCATGGAGGAGATATCGCCATTGAGCATGGCGATCTCGCGCACGGTAGTGGAGGAAAGGAACGTATGTTCCTCCGCCGTGATGAGCGCGACAATTTCGATGTCGGGCGCGAGGCGGTGATTCGCCAACGCCATGCGGAACTCAAATTCAAAATCCGAGAAGACGCGCAAACCGCGCACGATCACTTGCGCTTCGATTCTTCGGGCGAACTCGACCGTGAGTCCACTATAGCCGGTCACTTTGATCTTTGGATTATCTTTGAACGCTTCTGTGACCAGACCAATCCGTTCCTCGGGCGTGAACATCAACGATTTCAACGGTTTGTCATAGACCGCCATCACCACCTCGTCGAACAGGCGCGAAGCGCGCGTGGCAATGTCAATGTGACCGTAATGGATGGGATCGAATGTTCCGGGAAACAGCGCTCTAACCATGGCAGATTGATAGTCTCCTAGTCGCTTAGTCTTGTAGTCGTTGAACACCGGGGAAGTCAGTTGGTCACGTCTTTGACTGGCAGACCACGCGACCAACCAACTATCGGACTATTTGACTAACTGACATCTCCTTTGCCTTCGCCCCAAAAGCGACCAAGGGACTCGGCGAGGAGTTTGTGTTCGGGCTGACTCAGTTCCGCGTCTTTCTCGAAGACGGCTTGCGCTTGGGCACGCGCTTTTTCGATCAGTTTGACATCGGTGATGCTTGCCATGCGGAGTCCGCTGGCGAAGCCCGCCTGACGCGTTCCCAAAAATTCGCCGGGACCGCGAATCTGCAAATCTTTTTCTGCCAGCACAAACCCATCATTGGATTCTGCCATGATCTGCAAGCGTTCGTTCTCCGCCGCGTCTTCCCGCGTGGGAATCAGCAGACAATACGATTGATCCGAGCCGCGCCCGACGCGCCCGCGCAGTTGATGCAGTTGCGCCAGACCGAATCTGTCCGCGCCTTCGATGAGCATGACCGTCCCATTCGGTACGTCCACGCCGACTTCGACGACGGTGGTCGAAACGAGGATGTCGAATTGCTTGTCGCGGAACTTGAGCATGGTCTCGTCTTTTTCAGCGGGGCGCATCTTGCCGTGAAGCAAACCAAGTTTCAAATCGGGGAAGACTTCCTTCGAGAGCGTCTCGTAATCGTCCACGGCGGCGCGAGCCTCGATCTTTTCGCTTTCCTCGATGAGCGGATAGATGATAAACGCCTGCTTGCCGTCCTTGATCTGACCGCGTAACAACGTGAAGGCGCGCTCGCGTTCCTGTGGGCGGAGCACAAACGTGTTGATCGGAATTCGTCCCGCAGGCATTTCGTCCATGACCGAGAGGTCGAGGTCGCCGTAAAGTGTGAGGGCAAGCGAACGCGGAATCGGTGTGGCGGTCATCACCAATAAGTGTGGACTTGTGCCTTTGCTTCGCAACTCGGCGCGTTGTTCGACGCCGAAGCGGTGTTGTTCGTCAATGACGACGAACTGCAAGTCGGCGAATTGCACGTTCGGTTCGATGACGGCGTGTGTGCCGATCACAATTTTGATGGAGTTGTTTGCCAATCCGTTTCTGATTTCTTCTTTTTCCGATTCAGGCGTATCGCCCGTCAGCAAACGAATCTCTTCAGGCTTGAGCGACTCTTTCAACAGATTCGTGAAGTTGCGATAATGTTGTTCCGCCAGAATCGAAGTCGGCGCCATGATCGCGGCTTGCGCATTGTTGCTTGTGAGGATGGAAGCGGCTAGCGCGGCGACCACTGTTTTGCCCGAACCCACATCGCCTTGCAAGAGTCGATTCATGGGTTTGCCCGAGTCGAGGTCGGCGCGGATGTCGGCGAGGGCTTTTTGCTGAGCGGAGGTCAGGGCGAAGGGAAGCCCCGTCTTTAGTGAATCAAGCCAACCGTCCGCGACAGAGAAGCGGCGAGCCTCCACCGATTGCCAGTCGCGGCGTTGGCGAAGCACTCCCATTTGCAGGTAAAAAATTTCGTCGAAGGCAAGCCGTTCGCGCGCGGCTTTGAGTTTATCCTGCGAGGAGGGGAAATGAACTTGCAGTAACGCCTCGCCCAACGGCATGACGCGCGCCGCGCTGCGCACGCTTTCAGGAATCGCATCCACCACCGCGGGCGCAAAATATTCGACCACCTGCTTCATCACATTGCGGAGCCACTTCTGCGTGATGCGTTCGGCGAGCGGATAGACCGGCACGATGCGATTCGTGTGCAGGTTCTCGACCTCGACGGGCTCCCAATCGGGGCTGTTCATCACGAGGCGTCCGAGATACTGATCCACTTTGCCCGAAACCGAGATCGCGTTGCCATGCTTGAAACGATTCGCAAGCCACGGCTGGTTGAAATACGAGAGGCGCAATCCGCCTGTGGTATCGCTGATGATGACTTCGACAATCGAAGCCTTGCCGCCGCGTATTTGCCGCGTGTGCACGCTTTGAATTGTTCCGATCACCGTCACCTGCTCGCCGTAGAACAAATCCTTGATGGGTTTGAGTTGCGAGTAATCGTCGTAGCGGCGCGGATAGTAATACAGCATGTCGCCGAGCGTGATCATGCCGAGCTTGGCAAAGGTCTCCGCGTTTTTGGGACCGACGCCTTGCAACACAGTCAACTTTGCATCGAGCGCGGCGGGTGTGGAAGAATGACGCGCGCCCGCGACGGTTTCAGAACGCGGTTGGGCGGCTGGACGTGGTCTTTGTTCGCGTTGTTGAGGTTGTGATTCTTTTTTCAGTGCGGATTCAGATTTTGGTTGCTGTTGATTCTGATTCTGTTGCGGCGGACGCGGCGTCTGCTGAGATTTCTGCTGCGCTTCGGGATACACATCCCCGATGCGTTTCCACAACCCCTTCAACGCGTCGGCGCGGGACTGGGGGCTGAGTCCGTCGTAGGAGCGCAGTCTCTGCGCGACGGCTTGGATCACCTCTTCGGTAAGGCTGTCGGCGCGGGCTTCCCCTTCCCAGTAGTTGAGCATCTCGGCAAGTCCGCCGATGATGGCGGTGTTGGCGTATCCGTTCTCGTGTTCGAGGCGGAAGAATTTGCGTAATTTTTCCAGTGAGGGCAGCATGGAAGGTATTTTATCATGGGGAGATTCAACAACGACATTTGATACAATCATTACGACACCTTTACCCGAGGCCACCATGACCAAACCAACCTTCAAATGGGATGATCCCTTTCTCCTCAACGACCAACTGACCGACGAAGAGCGCATGATCCGCGACACGGCGCGCAAGTATTGCCAGGATAAGCTACAGCCGCGCATCCTTGAGGCGAACCGGAAGGAGATCTTCCACCGCGAGATCATGGATGAAATGGGAAGCATGGGATTCCTGGGTTCGACTATTCCAGAAGAGTACGGTGGCGCGGGGCTGAATCACGTTGCCTATGGTTTGATCGCCCGCGAAGTCGAGCGCGTGGACAGCGGCTACCGCTCGGCGATGTCGGTGCAAAGTTCGCTGGTGATGTATCCCATTTTTGCCTACGGGACTGAGGAGCAGAGGAAAAAGTATTTGCCGAATTTGGCAAGTGGAAAGTGGATCGGCTGTTTCGGGCTGACCGAGCCGAATCACGGCAGCGACCCCGCCAGCATGGAAACCCGCGCCAAAAAAGTGGACGGCGGTTACGTTTTGCAAGGCAGTAAGATGTGGATCACCAACTCACCGATCGCCGATATGTTTATCGTGTGGGCAAAACTGGATGGCGAGATCCGCGGATTTATTTTGGAAAAGGGAATGAAAGGACTGTCGGCGCCGAAGATCGAAGGTAAATTTAGTTTACGCGCCAGCGCCACCGGCGAGATCGTGATGAACGAAGTCTTTGTGCCCGATGAAAATTTTATGCCGAACGCGAAAGGCTTGGGAGGTCCGTTCGGGTGTTTGAACAAGGCGCGGTATGGAATCGCCTGGGGCGCATTGGGCGCGGCGGAATTTTGCTGGCACGCGGCGCGGCAATACACATTGGACCGTCCGCAGTTTGGGCGTCCGCTGGCGGCGAATCAGATCATTCAATTGAAACTGGCGAATATGATGACGGAGATCACTTTAGGACTACAAGGTGCATTGCGAGTAGGTCGTCTGATTGACAAGGATAAAGCAACGCCTGAAATGATCTCACTCGTTAAACGTAATTCATGCGGCAAGGCTCTCGAAATTGCCCGCATGGCGCGCGACATGCACGGCGGCAACGGCGTCTCGGATGAGTTCCATGTGATTCGGCACGTGATGAATCTGGAAGCGGTCAACACGTACGAGGGGACTCATGATATTCATGCGTTGATTCTGGGGCGGGCGCAAACGGGGATTCAGGCGTTTTCGTAGTATTTGCCACAGAGACACAGAGAGCACAGAGAAGTTGTTATGTAAAATCTCCGAGACTCGTAGAAATTATATTGTTTCCGCAGGGTCTGAGACCCTGCGGAAACTTTTATTTCCTCACCGCCGCGAAGCCCAAACCGTTCGCGCCCAAATGTGTGCCGATCACTGCGGTGATGTTGACGAACAGAATATCCCGCGGCACAGACAGGTGTTGACGTTCCATCAACGCATGCAATAATTCCCGGGCGCGAGTTTCGGCGTTCGTGTGCAGGATCGCCAGCCGTTCCAGATCCCCCATCTCAAGTAATAAATTCAACAACCGCTCACCGGACTGCTTCGTGGTACGCGTCGCGCCGACGGGTTTGACATTTCCATCTTTTATCTCGATCATCGGCTTGATGGATAGCAACCCGCCGAGTTGCGCCACCACGCCGGGGACGCGCCCACTGCGCTTGAGATTCTCCAGTGTGTCGAGCGCGGCAAACACGGATAACCGCTTGCGCGTCGCTTCGATTGCCTCCAGTGCGGCTGGTAAACCCGCCTCCGCCGCTTCCGCCGCCGCAAGGACTTGAAACCCAAGCCCCAGCGAAAGCGAGCCGCTGTCCACGATGGTGATTTTGTCCGGGAAGTCATTTGCCGCCTGCCGCGCGGAGTTGAGGATGGCGGTCAAAGTCCCGGCGGCGTGGATGGAGAGGATGTGTCCACAGCCGCGCGAGAGGAGGGAGTCGTAGCGGGCGGCGAAATCGCCGATCGAAGGCGCGGCAGTTGTCGGGTAGGGGTGAAGCGAAGCAAGTCGGTTGTAAAAGTCTTCGCGCGAGAGTCCGATCCCGTCCGCGTATTCTTTTCCATCGAGGATCAGAATGGAGGGAACGACTTCGAGCTCGTGTTGTTCAATTAAATAATTTGGGAGGTCGCAAGTGGAATCGGTGACAATGCCGG
>CAYPCK010000063.1:0-8700 GCA_964409185.1 uncultured Anaerolinea sp.
CATCCGAAGGACCGATCAACTCAATGTTCGTTAGAGGCTGGAGCCCGTTGAAGTAGGCGTTCTGTGTGATTTTCACCTGCGGGCAGACCTCGTTCGAAAACCCACCCAGCGAAATATTCCCGCTCGCATCCTGTCCATACACCAGCGCGGCGGTGCACATCGGCGCAAAATACGTTGGGTCTTCGACCACACACCGGAAACCGAGGTCTGCCAGTTGTTCGACCGGGGCGAGCGAGAAACGCCGCGCCGACTCGCTCTCGTAGGCGGGGGAATTGAATCCGCTGGAGCGCACAGACCGACGGAAGGCAAGATCGGGTCCCAGCGGGTCGTCCACCGGGGAGATGTTGTAATAGTTGGCATCGTACCAATCCGACACCCATTCATACACGTTTCCCGCCATATCGAACGCTTCGTAATAACTCTGTCCCGCCGGGTGGTCGATCACCTTGGTGGTCTCGAATTCGCACGTGCCGAAGTTCGCCAGTTCGCATTGCGGCGTGGCGTCGCCCCACGGATAAATGTTGCCCTCGGGACCGCGCGCGGCTTTTTCCCATTCCGCTTCGGTGGGCAGGCGCCCATTCACGAACGAACAATACTCCGCGGCTTGCTGGTAGTTCACGCCCGTCACCGGGTGATTCGCCTTGAGCGGATCGCCGTAGCCTTCGCTTTTATCGGGATGCGGCGGCGTGCATTTCCCCAACGTGACACAAAAGGCATACTGCGAGTTCGTCACCTTCGAACGATAGAGCCAGAAACTGCTGATGTTCACTTCATGTTCGGGGTTGTCGGGTCCGCCGTGTCCCATAATGAACGGACCGCCCGGCACCGCCACCAGCACACTGCCATCCACGTATAAAAATTTCGAGCCCACTTCCATCGGCGGACCGCTCAAGTCGAGCGGCACCTGCACCAGTGTGGCGGTCTCGCTCGGCTGAACGGGGACTTCGGTCAACGCGGGCGGTTCCGTCGCAGGGTCGGTTTGATTCGCCTGCGTCGGCGGTTCTGTCGCTTCGGCGGTCCCGCCTAAATTGCACGCGGTCAACACGAATCCGCAGACCAAAACGAGCGAGAGGAGGTTGTGAAATTTCTTCATCGGGAAGGCTCCTGTGAACATGGGCAGGTAATCAAATTATACGCGCGCGCCCGGGATGCAACACCTTACAAATGGGTGATAAAAAAAGCGGACGTTGAAAAACGCCCGCTGTGATTTATGGTCCCGAGCAACTGCATTGCTCGCCGTAGATCGTATCCACGCACACTTCCCGGGCCGGCGGCGCGCAGCCATCGTTCGAAGTCAACGGGCATAAGCCCGGCTCTCCTCCTTTCGCTTGAAAGCCGATCGCCACGCGGCACACGTTGTCGATCTCTGCCTCGGCTTTGATCGGGTAATATACCTCGAACTCCACGAGCGACGAGCCTGCCTGTTCGTGCGTGAAGCGATCGTTGATGTCGAACAGCGCCGGGTCGAGCAGGGTGTTGCCCGCCCACGCGCCCGCCATGAACGCGGTGGCGCCAACGAGCGACGACTTCACGGCGAATTGAATCGTGAACGGCTGGTCGGCGGGGATGCGCGCCCAGGCGAGGTCGGGGTCGTCGCCAACGCCGCTTGCAAAGAGATTCTTGTCGTAGCCGTCGCCGCCCGATTGCGTATCCGAAGTGACCGAAAGCGAGCCGCCCACGTCATTGTTGGAATCAAACCACACTTCGACGCGATCCGTCGTCCAGTCGTTCGCGGCGGGTTGCGAAACGAGCACGAGCCAGTCGCCGCGCCCGTCAATATCGCTGTCAATTTCGACGGCATATTTCCCCGAGAATGCGCTGTCGGTATCCCGCGCGCGCAAAGTGACGGTGAAATAGATCCACTCGTCGTCGCGATACGCGCTCGTCTCGGTAATGTCAATGTAGGGCAGGTACACGTCCATGGTCTCGGCGTTGAACGGTCGCTCGTACCTGCCAAACGTGAAGCGGTCGCCGCCCGACGCGCGGTTCTCGAGCGATGTAACGAAGGATTCCTGATCGGCGGCAAACGCGCTCCGCAACTCGGGCAGGTTTGCCGGCACATCCACATGCGTAATGCCCGGCGCACTGGTCGAAGCCGGCGCCTCGGTCGCATCGGTGACGACAGTCACCAGGGTTGGCGCCTCGGTCGGCGCATCGGTTGACGCGTCCGGCGGTGTGGCGACCGTTGTCGGCAGTCCGCACGCCAGCGCGGCGAGAACAAAAATGGGAATGAGAAAACGAACGTTGGACATCGTGCCATACCTTTCCGCGTTTGATTTGTCCCCGTGATTATACCGAACCTAACGCTGGTACAACGACATTTCCCACACGAACAGGCGGCGCGTGGCGATTCGTTTCAACCCCTCCGCCTTCAACAGCGCCTCCATTTCACTGACCGAATGCACGAACACGCGGAAGGGGTCATTCCGCAGCTTCTGCACAAAATTCATCGCCGCCATGCCCGCCTTGATGTACCACTCCTCGCGCGGATACGTCAGCGCGATCGCCGCGCGACTCTTTCCCGCCGCCGCTTTCAATAGCCCGCGCATGTTCGGGTAACAACACACGACTCGATCCAGCGTGACCACATCCGCCTGCGGAAGGTCCTCCGCCACGTCGGTGAAATCTGCATGGATGAACTTCACACGCGCCTCATGCCCCATTCGTTTTGCCTCTTCCGTGGCGACTTTGAGATACGCCGACGACGCATCCACGTGCGTTGCTTGGCTAGCGACATCCTTCAGCAACTCGTGATGGATCGTCCCGATCCCGCCGCCGACATCCAGCAGGGACGCATCCTTCAACCCCAACGACCGCACCGCTTCGAGAATCAACCTAGTCTGTTTCGCAGGTCCACGCTTGCGATAGTCTTTGAGATTCGCCTTGGCTTCGTCTTCGCCGAAGGTGTTATTTTCCATTTCACAGCAGTTGCAGGGCATGGCTACACCAATCCCGAAAAATCTACAGCCTTATCAGACCAATCTTTGGCTTGCACAGATAGCAAGATACGTTGTTTTGGATTTTGACTGGCTTCACTCCACGCGCCTTGCCAAAGCGTGATGATGATTTGCATACGGACAAGTTCCGCGGCGGTCTCTGGCTCGGTCTCTGCGGCTGTCCATTCAATCAGATGTTTGGCTTCATCCAATAAATTCGAGACAATATTCGGATCTGTTGTTTTGCGCGCAGAAGATGAGATGCGTCCAAGCGTGGCGGCAAGCCCGCCTAAACGGCGCGGAAGCGGGTCGCGTAGAAATCGCTCGCGCAATTTTTCCAAGTCTTTCATTGTACGCCTCCCAGAATTTCACGGGTTATGGTTTCAACCTGCTTACGCAAATTTTCATCTTGAATGAGAATACTGCGATTCCCCAAACGCGGACGGATATTGATGAGTGATTCAAATTCGATCCGTTGCTCGGCGGGGTACCAATTTGCGCCCCATAGATCATCCTGCTCACTGCCATCGTCCAACAAAACAGATTCGCAATCGGCATGCATTTCGCCGCCGCCTGATAGTATGCCACGACGAATATCCACAACGATTTTGATCATGTCTTCATATTGGGCAAGCATTTCTTGAATCTGTATAGAGGTGGCAGATAGTTTCAACAAATGGATCATCTTTTCTCCGTGCGGTCATTATACTGTAACGAAATTGTGCTTTGCAGGTCCACGCTTGCGATAGTCTTTGAGATTCGCCTTGGCTTCGTCTTCGCCGAAGGTGTTATTTTCCATTTCACAGCAGTTGCAGGGCATGGGAACTCTCTTTCAACCAGCTATTTTTGGTCTTGGTCATCATTAGGTTGACTTGGTTTAGAAACGAAATTCGCAAAGCCATCAATAATTTTTCTTTGGGCATCTTCTGGCATAGTAGCCTCAGCAAATTTCTTACTCTTTTCACGCATAGCGTTCATAATATCAAATCCTTCAAATGCTTTATCTACATTTTCCATCGAAATTCGAGAATCTACAAATCTCTCAAGCCACAATCGCACGTTAAATGCGTATCGAAGCAAATGATCTAATTGGAGAGAGTATGACATCAAAAAAGGATACTCTCCTTGTTGATTTGATATTTCCATCAAGGAGCGAGGGATAACCCATTATCTACGGATTTAATGCCATTATCCATCTGGAACAATAAGTTAAGTAATTCAACTTCAAGAAGAAAAGAAGAATTATCAATGATCTCCATGGTCTTATGGCTAGCTTTAGATAAATTAGCTGTGTCGAATTGCTTATGCTTTTTCAAGTTTTCATATATTTCATGAAACATAGCTGGCAAACGCCTTTGAAGTTGTTGCGAGTCTATTCTTGAAGATACTCGGCTTGGTCCAAAGACCACTACATCTGCATCCAGCAACACGACCCTCAATCCACCTTCTGGCACAATGCTTTCAATAACATCACTGGTGATTTCGAAAAGTCGAGCATATGTAATCTTCTGTGATGGTTTTCGTCGCGCCTCATCACGTGACTTTATTAATTGATCAATTATTAAAACAGCAACGAGTATTCCTATGCCATCAGAAAAGAGATTTAGTAACACGTCTGAACGCCTAGTTGGCGGAAGATAATATAAAACAATAAATATTACTATCACGACCATTGCAATCAATCTTGAAGTTTTCATTCGAATCTCCGTTTAAAAAGATTTGCGCTCTCACTTAAGATGTCTCGAAACCGAACCAACCCTCGGCTGAGTCCGAAGCGGTTCCTTATCCACCGTCAATTCTCCAATCCTCTAATCCTCAGTCTCCAATCTCTAATCTCTAATCTCTAATCTCCAGTCTCCAATTACCATTTGCCAATTACTTCAACATCTCCACCACACCCTCATAAAACTCCAACGACCCCGGATTAATCAGCGCATCCCGATTACTCACCGCACGTCCGTTCAAGATATTCGTCACCGCGCTTTCGACCTTCTTCATGTTCAACGTGTACGGAATCTCAGGCGCTTCGAGTATCACCGCAGGGACATGTCTCGGCGAGGCGTTCTCACGCAAGGTCTTGCGGATTTTGTTTTGCAGTTCGTCGGTGAGCGCCACGCCCGCCGCCAGTTTGACGAAGAGAATCACACGCTGGTCGTCCTGATAATTTTGCCCCACCGCGAGACTATCCGCCACTTCGGGCAGGTTCTCCATTTGGGCGTAGATCTCCGCCGTGCCGATGCGCACACCCGACGGTTTCAACACCGCATCGGAGCGACCGTAAAACGTGATGCCGCCCGTGTCTTTGTGGATCAAGACATAATCGCCGTGCCGCCACACATTGGGATAGACTCCGAAATAGGCGTTGTGATATTTCGAGCCATCGGCGTCGTTCCAAAAATACAGCGGCATGGATGGCGCTGGCGCTTCGCACACCAACTCGCCCTGCTCATCCCAAACCGACTTTGCGTTTTCATCGTAAGCCTTTATCTTCATGCCGAGCGCAGGGCTTTGCAGTTCGCCCGCATACACAGGGACGATGGGACTGCCCGCCGCAAAACAGCCGTTGATGTCTGTGCCGCCAGCGATGGAATTGAAATGCAAATCAGATTTAATTTCACGATACACATATTCAAATCCATCCGCGGAGAGCGGCGAACCCGTCTGCGAGATTTCACGCAACGACGATAGATCAAAATCACTGCGGGGCGAGACATTTTCCTTTTTCAAGAAATGCAGATAACTGGCACTGCATCCGAAAATCGAAATCTGTTCATCTTGGATCAACTTCCACATCGCACCCGTATCGGGATAATTCGGGTTGCCGTCATACAACACAATTGTCGCCCCCGCCGCCAGCGAACTCATCAGCCAGTTCCACATCATCCAACTGCACGACGTGATGTAAAAAATACGGTCACTGCGTTTGAGGTCCGTGTGCAGTAGCAACTCTTTCAAATGATTGATCAGCACGCCGCCCGCCCCCTGCGCCAAACACTTCGGCTTGCCCGTCGTCCCCGACGAGAACATGATATACAGCGGATGCTCGAACGGCAGTTGCGCAAACGCAATCTCAAGATTATTTTCCTTCGACAGAAAATCATCGTAGTGAATCGCATTCGGGATACCCGCTATATCCGCCCGCTCATTCACATACGAAACGACAATTACTTTCTTCAGCGACGGGATTCCGCTCGCCACCTCTGCGGCGTGGCTCAACGTCTCAAAAATTTTCCCTTTATAAAAATATCCATCCGCTGTGATCATCACCTTCGGCTCGACTTGTCCCAGCCGTTCGATCGCCGCCCCCGGACCAATATCCGTGGCGCAGGATGACCACGTCGCCCCGAGACTCGTCGCCGCTAGCATGGCGATGACTGTCTCGATGAGATTCGGCATATACCCGACCACCCGGTCACCTTCCCCGACGCCTGCTTCTGCCAACGAATGAGCGAGGCGTGCCACTTCATCATACAATTCCGCATACGTCATGCGTTTGGATTTTTGGGTTTCACCAATGAAAATGAACGCAAGTTGATCGTCACGATAGCGCAGAAGATTCTCCGCAAAATTCAAGCGTGCACCCGGAAACCATTTCGTCCCTGGGAACACGGATAAATCCGTCACTACGGAATCGAATGGCTGTGAGGCTTTGATCTCGGCAAAGTCCCAAACCGTCCGCCAGAAATCAGGGATATTCTCAACTGACCATTTATACAAATCAGAATACGAATCAATGTTTAATTTATGCTGTGTATTAACCTCATGGATAAAGCGGGTGATGTTCGCAGTCCGCTTCCGATCTTCGGATGGAGTCCACAATGGAATTCTCATTTCAGCTCCTCAACAAAGGATAACCCCATTATACAAATTTATTTTTGCAAACATCCGATCAGTTGATTGATCACGCCCTGCGGTTCGGATTTTGTCAAAGCAAGCACAGGAACTTTCGCCACCGAAAATACTTCACGCACATCGCCCGCCTTCCAATGCCGCGGCAAAATACCAATCGCGTTCGGCTGATTGACCAACGTATCGGACATCTGTTGCGGACTTGCAGCTACCAACGCAGACGACGCGACGCCTCTTCCCTCCATTGCAAATTGATCGAACACCTTCTGCACATCGGCATCCGACGCGTACACCCACGCCTGCACGGACGGATCGCTGAGTCCCATGAACAATTCTTGCACGCCTTCGCGATTCAAACTTTGAATTAGACTTTGACGATGCGTGACGACGAGGATTTCCTCTTCATCAACCTGATACGCAAACCCCGACAAAAAGTCCGGCTCACCGATTTGCAAAACGATGTCAGCGGCGTTGGCATCATCCACGCGGAGGAGGACAGTGGACGAATCCGCGCACGCGTAGAGGTCGGTCAGCCACGGCTCTGCGGCAAAGGTCGAATAGACGGAAACAACTTGAAGGGAGGCTGGAGGCGTGTTGGTCGTGCAGGAGAACAAAAAGAAAGATGAAAGTAGAAAGGGGAGGAAAAGTCCGGGGCGATGGAATTTCATAATTGAATTGACGGAAGGCAACAGACGGATGACCGCGGTCGGTGGTCTGCGGTCTGGAGATAGGTTTTCACCATTGTTTGATTAACTCCGCGATCAACTTTGCTTTTTGTCCAAGGCTGTCGGCAAAAATAAATTCGCGCTCCGAGTGATAGCCCTCGCCCACCGCGCCCATGCCGTCGAGCAGAGGGATGCCAAGCGGAGCGATGAAGTTGCCGTCGGATGCGCCGCCGGTGCCGCCCGCCGTGAGATTCACGCCGATCATTGACGCGATGCGTTTTGCTTTTTCAAATGTGGACTTCATCAAATCGTCGAACGGCATCGGCGGACGATTCAATCCGCCGGTGATCTCGATACGCGTGCCATCGAGCACAGGTTTGAGTTTTTGCATTTCATTTTCAAGTCGTTCCCACTCGCCGGGCTGCATCACACGGACATCCACTTCGATGGACGCTTCTTCCGGCACAACGTTCGACACCGTGCCGCCTTCGATGACGCCAACATTGAGCGTTGTTTGTTTTTCATAGTCGGTCAGTTTTTGAATCGCAAGGACTTGATGCGCCATTTCTTCGATGGCATTGCGTCCCGCCTGATGATCGCCGCCCGCGTGCGCGGCGCGCCCTTTCACGTTGACCCAAAATGCGCCCGTCCCCTTGCGCCACGTTTTGAGCGAGCCGTCGAGCAACGCGCCTTCCATCACCAACGCCAGCGCGGATTCTTTCGCCAGCGACTCGATGAGGTCGCGCGAGGTGTGACTGCCGATCTCTTCATCGGATGTGCATAGCACCGTGACCGGACGATTCAACCCGGACCTTTGGGCTGACTCAACCGCGGCAAGCGCGATCACGATTCCCGCCTTCATATCCAGCGTGCCGGGACCGAAAATTTTCTCGCCTTCTTCGCGGTAGGGAGTTTTTTGAATCGTGCCGAGCGGGAAGACGGTGTCCATGTGGCAGAGGAGAACTATCGAAGGAGGAAGGGTGAAGGATGAAGGCTTGTCCTGAGCGAAGCCGAAAGGATGAAAACGAGCCAAAATGTGATTTCCCGTTTCGTGATTGGGAATGATTTCAACCTGCGCGCCGAGTTTGCGGGCCTCTTCAGCCACGATGGCGCCGACGCGATCCACGGCGGCTTTATGGTGCGAGGGGGACTCGGTTTCGACGAGAAGTTGGAGGAATTGGGTTGGTTTCATGGTTTGGTAGTTGGATAGTCGGGCAATCGAGTAATCAGGGAACAGTTATCAATTGGAT
>CAYPCK010000064.1:0-8698 GCA_964409185.1 uncultured Anaerolinea sp.
TCGCTGAAAAGGTGCCAATTCCGACAGACGGATGTTCTGGGAGATGAGAGGGCTTCACACAAAAATGTAATTGCCCTTTCTGCTCGTCTGAAGGGGCAATTTTTTCTTAAAGGAGTTTGAACGAAATGAGCAACACTTTTATGACCTCCCCCAAACTGATGTTCACGTCAGAATCAGTGACGGAGGGACATCCCGACAAAATGTGCGATCAGATCTCGGACGCGGTGTTGGACGCCTGCCTCGAACAGGATCCGCGCTCGCGCGTCGCCTGCGAGACCGCCACGAAGACCGGCTTTGTCATGCTGTTGGGCGAGATCACCACCAACGCCAGCTTCAACTACGACGCGCTCGTCCGCAAGGTGGTCAACGAGATCGGCTACGACTCGAGCGAAAAAGGATTCGACGGCAACACGTGCGGCGTGCAGGTCGCGATTGCAAAACAATCCGGCGATATCGCCATGGGAGTGGATAAAGCCCTCGAAGCCAAGTCCGGCGAGATGACCGAAGCCGAAGTGGAAGCCGTCGGCGCGGGCGACCAGGGCATGATGTTCGGGTTTGCGTGCAACGAAACGCCCACCCTCATGCCGCTGCCGATCTACCTCGCGCACAAATTAACGCGTCGGCAGAGCGAACTGCGCAAGGACGGGAGCATCTCGTGGCTGCGTCCCGATGCGAAGAGTCAGGTCACCATCGAATATTCCAAAGGCAAACCCGTCCGCGTGGATACTGTGCTCATCTCCACACAGCATGCGCCGGAGGTTTCGCAGGCGGAGATCACCGAAACCGTCACCGAGCAGATCATCATGCCCGCCCTTCCCAAAGACATGGTGGATGACAAGATCAAAGTGTTCGTCAACCCCACCGGGCGCTTCGTCATCGGCGGGCCGATGGGCGATGCCGGCGTGACCGGGCGCAAGATCATCGTGGACACCTACGGCGGCATGGGGCGTCACGGCGGCGGCGCGTTCAGCGGCAAAGATCCCACAAAAGTGGACCGCTCCGCGGCGTACGCGGCGCGCTACGTGGCGAAGAACATCGTCGCCGCAGGATTGGCGGATCGCGTCGAAGTGCAGGTTGCCTACGCCATCGGCGTGGCGCGTCCGCTTTCGGTGAACGTCGAAACCTTCGGCACCGCGAAAATTGCGGATGAAAAAATCGCCTCGCTCGTGGACGAATATTTTGACCTGCGCCCCGGCGCGATCATCCGCGACTTGGGGTTGCGCAAACCGATCTACCAGAAGACCGCCGCCTACGGTCACTTCGGCCGCGACGACATCGAGTTCCCGTGGGAACGCACCGACAAAGCCGCGGCGTTGAAAAAAGCGGCAGGGCTGTAAACCGCCTGCGAAACCCAAAAGAGGACAGTCTTGCGACTGTCCTCTTTTTTTGCTGAGAGCATTGAGAAGGTGTTTTGAAATTCGTTTTCAACCACAGATGAACTCAGAGAAAAAGGATCGGGGAGCGTTTTCACGGCGGTTTTCCTCAAAAAGGGCGTTCATCCGTGTTTATCAGTGGTGAATCTTGATTTTCTAAACGCTGTCTGAGGCGAATTGTTCGGCGAGCCTCCGCTCGCCGAACACAAATGACGCGCTCTTCCCCAAACGAACCACATCGCCCGGGTACAGCACAACAGCGCTTCCCTTCACCGGGCGACCATTGATAAAGGTTTCACCGCCCAAATCCCGCAGGTAATACCCATTCCTCTCGGCAAAGATCTGGGCATGCGTGCCAAGCACGCTGGGACCGTTGATGCTAATGTCGTTCTGCGGGTCGCGCCCGATCTTGATGGGGAATTTGTTCAACGCATAACTTTGCCCTGCCTGCGGACCCTGATTGATCTGCAACGTGGGTTTCAGTGTTCCAGGCAATCGTTTGACTGTCTTCGATTTATTGGACATTCCGCCTCGAATCTTTTTGTATGCCCCGATCAGCAACAGTCCAAACAGTGCGAACAGGGCGGCTCCAATGAGCCACCAGGCCGGGATTCCTTGATCCGTATCATTCGGGGGTTCGAGGGAAAGGATGGAGCCCGATTCCGGTTGCGAAGGTTGGGCGGCGCCCACTTCGTCGTCTATGTTCAGCCCAATATTTCGCTCGCCAACCAGTATGTTGGAGAGCGGGACTGCAAACCCTTCCGCACTGCGGATGGCAAGCGCGGCGCTTTCCAACGTGAGGCCGGTCTGGCATCCCTTCAACGCGGTAAACCGGACTTCCGCCAACACCCCATTGATGAGTTGTGGCGAGGTGCTGGCATAGGAACCGTCCACCAAGCCTGTGAGCTGAGGCAAAGCCAAGCCGTTCATGCCCGGGATCGGGCTCGAAGCGTTCACGGGCCGCAGGCAGGCAGGGTCGTACCGAATCTGAAACGTAAATCCCTGAATGGCAGTGGCGGAGGATGCGTTCAGCGCAACACGGACGGTATCGCCTGTTTTATAGTCTGTTGTATCGGCTGTCAGCCAGATGGACTCGAGTGCCTGCGCTTGTGCGCCAAGCACGAGACTAAGGGCAAAAAGGGTCGCCATGCAACACGCAATGATAATTCTTTTCACAGTTACTCCATTCGTCGCAGGGCACACTGGATGGTGTGCCCTGCGCATTCTCTATTGGTTACTCACGCACTCCCAAATCCTTGATCCCGATATGTATTAGTCGTCACGGTCAGGTGGATACGATCCGGAAAGTGCATGGCATTTCTTTGCTTAGTTCGGCACTTCCACGATCCCAGCGCCGGGGAAGGTTTTCAAATCCAGCGTGTTCCCGAGGCTAAAATTGATACCGGTATTGGGGAACGTGGATGCAGTGAATTGCGGCAGATACCCTGACGGACAACTCGTCGGACCGCTGATCCCATTTGTGATCAGGGGCCATGAAGGGCGATGGGTCGGTCCTTCCACCTTATCTTCCACCGGAGCCTTCTGCGCGCAGAACCACCCGGCAGGCTGTATGGTCGGAACGGGCGAGTTGGGTCCGTAGAGCGAGACCTCGAACCTGCGCCCCAACCCCAATCCGCCTGTGAAATCCCAGGTGCCCATGTCGTGATAGTTCGTCAGATGCTCGTCATACGAGAATCGGGTGGTGGCTTCGCAGATTGTGATGCTAAACTCGCCGCCATGTTGACCGGCAAACGCATACCATTGTTCACAGCGGGTCTGGAGGATGCCGTTCAGCCCGAACCAGTCGCGGTCATCCGGCGCGGCAAGGATGAACTGGTCGCGTCCGGGGGCAATCGAACCGTCGGGCAACAGCGTCCCCGCCTGTTCGTTGAAACGGCTCATGCGCTGGGAACGAAACTCTGGATACCCAACCCAATACAAACCTTGACGGAAAGAAATACCATTCTGGCAGTCCTTCATGTATAACTCATACGAGTGGAAGGCAAAGGCGCGATCCATCGGGTTCGACGCCGCATGATAGCGGAAATACAGGTCAACCGGGCAGGAGGAGGCGCCATTGACTCGATAGGCAACGCCCTTGAACGCCTGATGCTTCATGGAGTTTTCCATCGGACCCGAATTTTCATCCCCGCCGAAGATGACAGGATGCCCGAAGTTGGCGACACTCCAGTCATTCGCCCATGCGGGAGGCGCGTCGCCATGTTCATGAGGATTCAACCCATCATGCGCGCCCGGAGCGTGCCAGAGTTGCATTGAACTCACATTGGGCGCTTGAGTTTGTGTTGGGTTCGGAATAGGCGATGAAGTAGCCTGAGGTGTATGGGTTGCGTCTGGTAAATTTGTAGCGCTCGGCGTATGGGTGGCATCGTGTGAGTGAGTAGGCACTGCCGATGAGGTGGCAACCGGAGGATTATCATTGGAAATCGCCACCGGTCCGGATTGCCGGTAATTGGGAGAAAGAACTTCGAGCTCAAGAACGTTGATCGTACCGTCATTGTTCAAGTCCGCCGCGTCGGGCGCTGTTCCATTGTAGTTGATGCCTATGGTCAGGGCATCGAACTGGTCGATCACATCATTACCATCGATATCGCCCGCAGGCAGTTTGATCACCGGCAGGGTTGTGGTATTTCCGTTGGTAATCGTGACGGATCCCAACGCCCTGAGATGACCGGGCGCTGAAATAACTACGGTGTAGGTTCCGCCTGGAACAGGGAGGCTGAATGTCCCATCCGCGTTCGCGATGATGGATCCAGCAATCGAAGCATTGGAGTCCGTCAGCGTAACGGTCACGGGTTTGCTCGCGAGCGCCTGCCCGGCAAGAGAGCCGAGCACAGGCGGAGCGACGATTTCCTCCACATCGAGGCTGGCAGGGGTGGATGAAATAGACACGAGCACAAGATCGCCGGCTGACACGCGCGCCTGACAGTCAATCGCAGATTGCCCAACGATTAATCCCTTGGCAGAAAACGTGAAAGCCGTACCATCCGTCACCGCTTTATTCCCGAGACTCCCGGCAATGGCAAAGATAAAACTTCCGTTTTGCGGACCACTTATCGCAAGAATCGGGTCAGCACCGAACAGGCTGGTTGGAGTGATGCCAGTTACTTCAACCACGGCAGGATCGTATACGCATGTAAATTCAGCGCTGGCGAGTCCTGTAGCCGGCACATGGTTCAAGTTGACCGCGACCGAGGAAGACTCGCCGGGCGTGATGCTTGCCGGTGTAACGATCGTCGTTACAAAAGGGGATTCGTGCTGGCTTCCACCCGGGGCAGATTGCGCTTGAGATGGAACTGCCAGAGCAAACAATAAGACTGCGACGTAAAGCATTTTGGTGTATTTCGATAACATAGCGCCTCCGAAATTAGTTTGTTTCACTCCTAGGATGGCTGTGCGCCACCCAAGGTTGAGGCAAGGTTAACCGTTCTTCCGCGATAGCCAAACAAGAAATAAGCAAAAGTTACAAACATTTTTGAAAGGGAGACATGAACGAAAGTACTGGGCAGACCGGAGTACTAAAGCGCTTCGTTTGAACCGGCTAACAAACGCGCAAGGTGAAAATTTCGGTATTTTTCCACAAACAACAAGACTTCACAGGATTCATGAAACCTGTGAAGTCTTATGTTCTTCCGCCTGTTTCAGGTTAAGAGACTTGATCCGCTTTCTAAAACCTGCCCGCCGATAGCGGAGATAAATCCAAAGCGGTTTTTTCGCCGCTTGTTAATTGCGAAACCAATTTCCCTGTGATCGGTCCCAGCGACATGCCGAGCATGGCGTGACCCGCGGCAACGATCACATTCTCCAGTTTTTTCACGCGCGAAACAATCGGCAGACCATCGGGCGTGCATGGGCGCAGTCCGCGCCAGGTCTCGATGACCTTCGCCTCTTCCAACCCGGGCAGGTATTCCACCGAAGCCTCCTGCATGGCATTCACCCGCCGAAGGTTGAAGGAAAAATCCATACCGGCGAGTTCAAGCGTCCCTGCGATGCGAAGCGCATGCCCCAGGGGGTTGATCACCACGCGCGCCTCCGAAAATAGCAAAGGCAGGCGCGGCGTCACCGGCGGATTTTCCAACGTTACGCTGTAGCCTTTTGCCGGTTGAATCGGAATTCGCACTTTCAACGCGCGCGCCACCTGCGGCGACCACGACCCGCCCGCAAGGATGATTTGTTCAGCGACGATATCGCCGCGCGTGGTGAGGACTTTCGTCACGCGCCTGCTTGCGGATTCAAACCCGATCGCTTCGGTCCGTGTGTGGAATTGCACACCCAACCCTTCGGCTTTTTCCGCCAACCCAACAACAAAGCGATGCGGGTCAATGCGCCCATCGCGCGGATAGTACACCCCGCCCACCACGGATGGCGACAACGCGGGTTCGAGGTCGAGCGCTTCCTCACGGTTCACCATGCTGGCGGGAATCTTGAACTCCTCGAACAGGCGAATCTCGCGCCGCTCTTTTTCGAGCGCGCCTTTGGTGAGGCACACCAACAACGAGCCTTTGCCCTCGAACCCAAACTCGAACCCCGCAGTCGCGGCAAGGTCTTCATATAATGCCCGGCTGGCGAACAACAGGTCGCGCAACACGGGCAGTGATTTCAACATCGGATCCTCGCGACTTGCCCATGCGAAACGCGCCAGCCACCGGAACAACTCCACATCCATGCGCGGCTTGATATAAAACGGACTCTCCGCATCGAGCATCCAGCGCAACCCGCTCCCCAGCGAGCCGGGCGAGGCGAGCGGCACGGCATGGCTCGGCACGATCAACCCGCCGTTGCCATAGGAACAACCTGAAGCGATCTCGTCCTTTTCGATGAGCGTGACTGGCGCGCCTTGTTGCGCGAGGTAGTACGCCGAACACACGCCGATCACTCCCCCGCCGATGATGAGGATGTCTGTTTTGGAATTCATGGAGGCATTATATAACACCCACGGTCGCAAATTGCGCTTTCCCGCCTTTTTGTCCATCACAAATTGCATATCGTACTTGCATAAAAACGGGTTATTATTGACCACAGTCGGCAGGCGGGAATGACTCCCCCAGACTCGGAGGCGAGCGCGCATGATCGAACGAATCAAAAAAAGCATCCAAGGCTATCCGCCTCTTTTCTGGACCATCGTCGTCACCTTGTTCATCGATTCCATCGGCAGTACGCTTCTCTTCCCCTTCTTCGCGCTGTACATCACGGAAAAATTCAGCGTCGGCATGACGCAAGCCGGCATCCTCATTGGCATGTCCTCGCTATCCGGCATCATCGGCAGCACCATCGGCGGCGCATTGACCGATCGCTTCGGGCGGCGCAAATTGATCCTCTTTGGTCTGGTGTTCAGCGCGGCGAGCAGTCTCTCCTTTGGGCTGGCAAACGACATCAGTCTGCTTTACTTTCTCGTCATCCTGGTAGGTTTGCTTTCCCGCGTCGCCGCTCCCGCCCAGGATGCGATGATGGCTGACATCCTGCCCGCAGACAAACGCCAGGAAGGATTCGGAATCACCCGCGTGGTCTTTAACTTTTCGTGGATCATCGGCACTGTGGTCGGCGGTCTGCTGGCGGAAACATCCTATTTCGCCCTCTTCGTGACCGACGCGATCCTCAGCAGTCTTGTCGCCCTCATCCTGTTCTTCCGCCTGCCGGAAACACTGCCCCCGCATCATACAGAGGCGAAGAAAAACGAACCCTTGCAAAAGACCTTCGCCGATTATCGCATCGTCCTGCGAGATTGGGGGTACATCTCATTCACACTCGCAGGGATTCTCTCCCTGCTGGTGTACCAGCAACAATACAGTTCTTTGCCGGTGTTCATGCGCGATACGCGCGACATCAGCCCGAAATTTTACGGGCAGATGATCGCCCTCACCGGTCTGGAGGTGGTTCTGCTCCAGATTTGGATCAGCCGCAGGTTTCGGACATTCAAGCCATTCCTCACCATGACCGTCGGCGTGTTGTTCTTCATGGCAGGCTTTACTCTCGTCGGGCTTGTTCGCGAGTTATGGCTGTTTTATCTCGCGGTGATCGTCATCACCCTCGGCGAGATGATTACCTTCCCAACCAACCGGGTTATCGCCACAAGTTTCGCCCCCGAAGATATGCGCGGACGGTACATGGCGATCTACGATCTCGGTTGGACCCTGCCTGCCACGTTCGGTCCCGCCGCCGCGGGGTTAATCCTCGATAATTACAACCCGACTCTCATTTGGTACATTGGCGGGGCGATCTGCGGAGTATCCGCGCTATGGTATTACGTTCTCCACCGGCAACTGGGGGCAGAGCCGCGTTTCCAACCCGCCAGGGATGGTTAAAATTTCAAGGCTTTGATAGCCTCCCGTGAGTCTTTGAGAGACCCGTCCGCCTATGCTGTGGGAAATTTAGCCCGGAGGCATCTCATGAAAACCATCTCCATGTTTCTCGCGCTGATCAATTCCATCGTGACGGGGTTCCTGCTCGCGCTCACGCTGTCCATCGCGCAGATCCAAAACATTCAGTTTTTGTGGTCGCTCACAAAATTCGCGGCGGGTATGAGCGTCATCACAATCGGGGTGATCACCTGGGTTGCGGGCGCGCGACCTGTTGCCTCGAGCCTCCTGCCGCTGGCGGGCTTGTTCCTCGTCATTCTCGGCACCGGCCCGCTGGTGTGGACGATTCAACGCGGCTTGCTCACCGGCAACATGGAATATTCGATGCCCTTTTTCGGCGGCAGTCTCATGGCGCAGGGGCTAACCTCCCTGCTTGGCTTTGCCGGTGACTCACGCGGCATGGCGGCAACTTGACAATTGAGTACAATCTGGGGATGAACCTTCGACCTCTCTGCATCTTGATCCTCCTCATTTTGACTCAAGCCTGCGCCCCGAATGCGACGGGGCAACCCGCCTCCACCTCCCTTCCGCCTGCGGACTCACCCTCGGCGATTCCCCTCACGTCAACCGCCACCGAGACACCACTCCCCACCGAAACGCCTCTGCCAACCAGCACCCCCACATTCACTCCGCTCCCCACCGTGGAAAGCCTCTCCGCCAAAGTTACTGCGGACAAATTAAGTTGCCGCTACGGTCCCGGCGCGGAGTATCTGTATCTTATTGCCTTCAATAAAACCACAAAGTTAAAACTGATCGGGCGCACCGATGCAAACAACTGGGTCTGGGTGG
Organism: uncultured Anaerolinea sp.; assembly: GCA_964409185.1. GTDB lineage: Bacteria > Chloroflexota > Anaerolineae > Anaerolineales > Villigracilaceae > Defluviilinea. The sequence goes on from CAYPCK010000064.1 coordinate 8,537, forward strand.
CGAACGTGGATCCTCAAAACCGCGCCGCCAACTGCTGGGTGAACATGAATTTCCTCGAAATCCAGGGCGACGCGCAACTCCTGCCCATTGTGTACCCCGGCTTGAAATTGCCGGTCTCGCCGTATTACCCCGGTCCCGCGTGGGCAACCGCCGAGCGGCGGG
>CAYPCK010000065.1:0-8656 GCA_964409185.1 uncultured Anaerolinea sp.
TTAGAAATCCATTGGCACAGTCGGCGTTCTCTTACGCCGACAGGGACGTTACACCTGCACTGGCGGGCGGTGTCAGGGAAGAACATCCCCTGCGCGTCTAATGATCTTCGACTAGGAAACCTTTACAATTCAGACCTTATTCGTTATAATAGTGAAAAATATCACAATCGAGGAGAGTGCATATGAACACACAAAAACTCCCCCACGTGGTCATCCTCGGCGCCGGGTTCGGCGGGCTGACCGCCGCCAAGAAATTGAAGAACGCGCCCGTGCGGATCACACTCATTGACCGGCATAACTACCATCTCTTTCAACCATTGCTGTATCAAGTGGCGATTGCCGCGCTGGTGCCTTCGCAGGTTGCCTACCCCGTGCGGACGATCTTCCGCGACCAGAAAAACCTCGCGTTTCAGATGGGCGAAGTGACCGAGATTGATTTCGACGCGCGTTACGTGAAGATGGACGGCTCGGTCATCGCGTACGATTACCTCGTCCTTGCCGCGGGCGGACGGATGAATTTCTACGGCGTCGAATCGGCGGAGAAGAACGCGCTGTATATCAAAGACCTCAAAAGCGCGCTGCGCACGCGCAATCACCTGCTCTCGATGTTCGAACGCGCCAGCCGCGAAGCGGACGCCGACAAACGCCGCGCCATGCTGACCTTCGTCATCGTCGGCGGCGGACCGACGGGCGTGGAAGTTGCGGGCGCGCTGGCAGAGTTGATCTCGCACGTGATGCGGAAAGAGTATCGCGAGCTGGACGTGCGCGAGGCGCGGGTGGTATTGCTCGAAGCGGGCGATGCGTTGATCGCGAGTTACCCCGATGCATTGCGCAAGGCGACCCATCGTCTTCTGCAAAAGAAAAAAGTGCAGGTGATGTTCAACGCGCGGCTGACCGATTTCAACGGGCAAAAAGTTTCGCTCGCCGATGGGACCGGGATCGAAACGAACACGCTGATCTGGACGGCGGGCGTGCAAGCGGCTGAGGTGGTGGAGTCGCTGGAGGCGGCGCGCGCAGGTTCAGGTCGGGTACGAACCGAGGCAACGATGCAGTTGCCGAATCATCCCGAAGTCTACGTCATCGGCGATGCGGCGCATCTCGAAAACGGGAACGGTCAGCCCTTGCCGATGCTTTCGACGGTAGCGATCCAGCAGGGGAATGTGGCGGCGGACAACATTCGTCACGCAATTCGCGGGCAGGCACAACATCCGTTTCGTTACAAGGACCCGGGTTTGCTCGCCACCATCGGGCGGAACGCGGCGGTCGCGCGCATTTGGGGGCTGTCGTTCAGCGGATTCATCGCCTGGCTGATCTGGGTTGGACTGCACATCTACCGCATCATCGGCTTTCGCAACCGTCTCGTGGTGCTGATCAACTGGGCGTGGGATTATTTTTTCTACGACAATCAGGTGCGGTTGATCACAAGGGAGTGATCTGAGTTGTTGTGGCAGTTGAACTTGCCGCATGCGCCCCGGGCTAGGAATTTTTCCGACTCTCCCGTTTTGGGCGGGATAACATCAGAAGGAAGAAGTTCTCTGCCGCGTGGCGCCTTAGCGCCATTCGCGAAGCGGTTAAATAAATTCGTGGAATTCGCGAAACTTGTGCTGAGCGTGTCGAAGCATTCGCGGCTGAGGTTTTGGCGCTCCGCGTTAAAAATAGTTGAGCCATTTTCACAAAGGAGTAGGCGCGCCGAGTTTTTCGCGGTAGTCGGTCATGTTGTCGAGGTTGGCGTTGCCGCCGCACAACAACAAGAGCACGTGCCCCCCGAGCCGGTCTTTGACTTTCTCCGCCGCGGCGAGCGTGCAGGATGCCGCCAACTCGGTGATGACTTTCGCGCGTTCGAGCAAATAGACTTGCGCGTCGAAGGCTTGCTTATCCGAGACAACGATCAATTCTTCCAGATGTTTCTGGCATAACTCAAACGCATCTTGCGCGGCATATGGCGCGCCCAGCGTGCGGGCGAGGGAGGTCGGTTTGTATTGCACGACCTTGCCCGCTTTGAACGCTTCGTTCATCGTCTCCGCGCCTTCGGTTTCCACGCCCCAAATGCGGACGTTCGGCTTGCCCGCCGCCAGCGAAACGATGTTGCCCGCGATCAGCCCTCCGCCGCCGATGCTGATGAACACGTCGGTGACCTCGGGCAAGTCCTCCAGAATCTCCAACCCAACCGTTCCATTGCCCGCCATTTGATGCGGATTGTCCCAGGCGTGCATCGAGGCGAAGCCGTCCGCTTCGAATTGTTCTGCCACTTGAAAGGCTTCGGCAATTGAAGGCGCGAGATGCACCTCGGCGCCATAGGATTTCGTCCCGTTGATGTAGTTTTGCGGCGTGAACTCGGGCATGCAGATGATCGTTTGGATGCCGAGCGTTTGCCCGGCGTAGGAAAGTCCCTGCGCGAAGTTGCCGCCGCTCACCCCCACCACGCCTTTGAATTTCGCCGCGTTGTACCGTTGCATGACCTGATTAAACGCGCCGCGCGGTTTGAACGAGCCGGTCTTTTGGAATAGTTCGTATTTGAGGTAGACCTTTCTGCCGTAGCGCCGGCTGAGCGTTTCGTTTTCCAGCAACGGCGTGCGGCGAATGTAACCACCGATCCGTTCGCGCGCTTGTCTGACATCGTCAATGGTGATCATGGAAGGTCTCCTCGAGGAATTTTCAACCACAGATGAATTCGGGCTGGGTATTCATTATAAATAGGGTTCTCCCGTATTGGGTGTGAGGGCATACGAAAGAAGAAATTCTCTGCCGCGTGGCGCCTTAGCGCCATTCGCGAAAAGGCTAAAAATTCGTGCGAATTCGCGAAATTTGCGGCTGAGGTTTTTTGGCTTCCCGTTAAAACGGTAGGATGTAAAAAGGGTAGTTTATCCGCGTTGATCTGTGGTGAACGTTTCATGAAGGAATCAGCCCGGGAATTCGAGTCGCGGCAAGGGCGGCGCACAGGGCAAACCCGTTGTTGAGAAAATGCAGGAGGATGCCCGGCCAGATCGAATTCGAACGATGATAGACATACGCCATCACCGCGCCCAGCACAAAGGTCGGGATGAACGAAACCGGGTCGAGGTGCGCGGCGGCGAAGATGACGGAACTCAGCGCGAGCGCGGGAATCCAGCCGTAGCGCTGGCGAAAGCCCTGAAAGAGGAAACCGCGGAAGAAGATCTCCTCGACCAGCGGCGCAACGAGCACGCCGACGATGAGAAGCCAGGCCGGGTTTTCGAGTTCGGACAGCGCTTTGAAGATCGCCTCGCCCTGCGTATCCACGCCGAGGAACATCAACAACAGGTTGTGCGCCATCACAACGCCGTACGCCGCGATCAACAAGCCGCACCCCAAACCCATCGTCGCCGAGTCGAATTTTGTGAAGCCAAGCGATCCGAACGAAATACGCCGCCACCCGAAGATGAGCAACACGGGCAACAGGTAGATCAGTTCGGCAAGGATGATTCCCGCGCCCTGCATGAGTCGCTCCGCCTGCTCTCGAAACAGGAACAGCCCGGCGAGCAGGCCGGCATTGATCAACGCCAGCAAGCCGACTCCGACCCACGTATCGAGGAGCGACCACGGAACCTGCGCTTCATTCCTGACTGGAACCTGATTCTCCTCCATCAGCCTTCCCTCATCTCGCGGTAGACGAACCACTGCCCTTTGCGGTCATCCACGTTTTTCATGGCGCGGTCGTAGTAAATATCGAAGATTTGATCTGAATCCACTTTCACCCTGAAGTAAAAACGTCCAACGTTCAGCGACCCGCGATTGGATGCAACCGCCGCATGTTCGGGTTGCATGTTCTTTGCCATCCTGCCGCGCCGCTTGAAATCCGTCCATGCGGAGAGCATCTCAGTCACGCGGTGGGTCTTGCCCTCCCAGACGAATCCGCTCGGGCAGGTGGGACTCTTTTCAAGCGCCGGGGGAGAATCAAAGACGGGCTCGATGGGTTGGTCGAGGAAGTGAAGGGGGATGCAGTTCATAAATATTTACCGCGAAGCACGGCAAGAACGCAAAGAATTTTAAAAGGTTTTCTTAGCGAACTTCGCGCGCTTGGCGGTTACATTGGGTTTCACTGATTGTACTTCCAATCCCAAAACCAGAAGGCGAGACCTTTGTACGCGCCCCATTTTGCGAATCGTTTCTCCACCTGTTTGGCGGTGACCGGCTTGCCGCGATACCACTCGTGCGAGACCATCATCAGCGCATACGAGTCGATGGGGATGAAGTCGTGACGTCCGAGGATCATCAGCAGATTCGCCGCGGCGTAGGGGCCAACTCCCTTGATGGTCATCAGTTCCTTGCGGAGTTCGAGGGTTGGAAGCGACGAATGTTTGAGCGCCTCGAGATCATACTTCCCTGACGCGACGCGGACGGCAATTTCGTGAATCGCCTGCGCGCGATAGCCGACGCGGATTTTTTCTTTGAGGGCTTCGGGATTCGACGCGGCGATGGAGGCGGGGGTGGGGAATGTATTGCGTCCCAAAGGGATGCTTCGCGATACTTCGTATTGCGTACTTTGTTTTCTTGTGTACTTGTTTACGTGTGTACTTGTTCCCCTCTTCGGAGAACCAAACTCCTCCACCAGTTTCTTCGTCATGTTCCTCGTTGCCGCCCAGAGGGTGTTCGTTGTGAGAATGGTTTTGATGACATCTTCGAACAGCGTTGGCGAACGGAGGACTCTTCCCAATGCTTGTTTTTTAGCGCGGGCTAGTTTCGGCTCGGCGCGGGTGACGCGGTAAAAATCGGAGAACTCCATGTCGAGACCGAACATCCACGCGATTCTTTCCGCCGCTTCGTTTTGTTCGGCTTTGGTGAGTTTGTCGGTTTCGACGTTCAAGCCTGCGCGATCCCCCGTTATTCGATATTCGACAACACGTTTTGACGTTAGATGATCCACATAAAACAAAGTGGAAGTCGTTTCATCGAAACGAAACGGCGCGAGTTGACGCCAGCCGTGCGAATCAACAACAGAGCGAAAGTTGAAGGGTGGCCGGGCAGGCAGGCGGAAGATGGTCATGAAGCGGATTGCGTCAGCCCGTCTTTGCCGGCGCGGACGGCTCGCGTCCGAGGGTCAATTTGTCGAGATAGAGGATGCGCAGCGCGAGGAAGATCACGCTAAAGATCAGGAAGAGGGGAAGCCCAACAAACGCGATGACCTTTTCACTATCAAGCGGACCTAGTGTCCTGATGAAATATATGATCGCGCTTGCGGCGTTATATTGTTCCGGGCTAAACACCACCGTCAGCGAATGGACGAGATCCTGTGTCGCCGCCAGGAACCCGGCAAGCGGCAGGGAGGGGAGGAACAGCGTTTTGAAAAAGGCGCGCATGGCTGGCATGCCTTCGGCGCGCGCCTGCCTCCATTTGGGTTCATGTCCTTTGAAGAACATCGTGAGAACCACCAGCATGGGCACGCTGATCAGAAGCGGGGGGATGAGGGCGGAGAATATATCCCGCGCATCGGCGTCACCCAGATCGAGCATACGTTGCAGAATGAACGGCATGGATGTGGCGAACAACCACGGGGAAAAGAGCAAAAGAAGCCATTCGCTCCACCTGCCGAACGGACGGACCGCGCCGATCGCCAGCGCGCCAACATAGGCAACCGGCAATTGGACGAAGAAAACGACCAGTAACGGAGGCAGGATGGAGTTAAGCCAGATGGTTCCGAAAGTTACGGAGCGCGCATAGCTTTCCCCCGCCCCTGACAGGATATCCAGCAGGCTGAGCAGATACGGGGCGAACAGGATGAAGATCACGCTGAACGCGCCGAGGGCGGTCACAACCCAGCCGAGGATGCCGAACAGCCGGTTACCCGGACGCTCGTTGTTCTCGGCCGTGGACGCATGTTCCAATTGCAGGCGGAAGAGGACGACGATCAATGTTGCCAGCACACCCAGCACAGCCACCGGGAAAAGGATAAACGCGGAGGCGGCGAATCCGACCTCCAGGTTAAAAATCCGGGTGGTCTCGATTACGAATTGCGAAAATGTGATGGCACCCGATCGGAATAAAAATCCCAACGGCGGCGCGGCTTGCAGGGCGTATGCCGCCACAGCGAATTGGCTGATCAGCCAGATGGCGATCAAAGACGGGAGCGCGGCTCGCCAGCCTTTTTCATCCGCCTCATAGCGGCGGAGAATCGCGGAATAGACGAGCAAACCCGCGGCACACGACACGATCAGCATAATCAGCGCTTCGATCAGCAGTATGGTGGTTTCGGTGGATTCCCCATCCCACATCCAATCCATCCGCCGAGACCAAAACGCCAAGAGAGCTGGCGCGAAGAATGCCATCGGCAGGGTAAAGAGCAATTGCACGGCGCGACGGGACCGTTTCCCAAGTTGATATACGCCGATACTTAGCAATATCGGAAAGACCGCGGCAACCAGCACGCGCACAAAGAGCAACTGGCTGGTAAATTCGACTGCCGAAGTGAAGATACGAATCTCTGCCAGGCGCTCGAAATTTTCCGCCCCGACAAATTCCGAGTCATCACCTCTTGCTGGGTTGGATTGCAGGCTGTTGGTCAGCGTTCCCACCGTCAGGCCGAGCACATTCATGGAGCACAACCCGCAGGCTGGCAGGAGCATGAGCAACCCGAACAAGGCTCGCAAAAAAGGATTGATGGACGGCTTCTTTGTTTCGGAAGTGGAAATTTCAGTGGACATCGTATTCTCCTCGGCAGTGTGATGATTTTTCCAACCCCCGAAGTGTAGTCTGATTTGCCCGATGCGGGCAAGTCTTTAATCCTTCCGAGTATTGCGGAAGAGACGGTCGAAAACGACGCGAGAAGCAATCCCCCCAACATCACGAAGATTGCTTCTCGAAGACTCGCAAGGATAGGTCGTTGTTACTTCATCGCCTGATCGAGCGCGGTGACTGCCTTGTGTTCCAGATCGTAGACCTGCAAAATATGGTCGCGCAGGTTTTCCTTGAAGGCAATTTCCTTTTCGCCAACGAGAGGAAATTTCTTTTCCATCGAAGCGCGGATCTTCTCCAATCGCGCGTGAATTTTCTTGATCTCGGTTGATGCGCCGGCGCCCTTTTCGGCGAACGAGTCGCGTTTTTGGATCAATAACTGGCGCGCTTCCTTGAATGGAGCGATGGAATCCGGCAAAAGAGCGAGGCACAACGCCTCCCACGCCGGGGCAACCGCACGGAAGTTCCTCGAAGCGTCGCGCAGGGCGGGGCGATTCAGAATCGCGGAGGCTTCGTCCAGAAAGTCCGCAAACATCGGGCGCGAGGCGTGTCCGCCCGTGCCGAAGAGTTCGATGCGCTCGAACGACGAAGTGAGTCCCGCGAACATTTTTCTCCCTGCAGGGAAAATCTTATTCCAACTTTGTTTATCCTTGTCGTTGAAGAGCACGTCCGCCCAGCGTTGGTACGCGGCGAAACCAAAATTGGAGGCGTAGCCTTTGATCGGCGACGTGAAAAACGATTTGATGCTGGCGCGAATCGCCGCATCCACATTCTGCGCGAGTTTGTCGAAAGCGGGGACGGTGATCGTCATCATCCTGTATTTTTCTTTTTTGACGCGCCCGCGCGCGCTGGTGAAATCTTTGATCGGAACTTTCAACGCTTCACGCGACTGGTCGGCGATGTACACATATCCTTTATCCACGCCATAGATCACAACGGGAATCATTTCGTGCATGTCGGGTCCGAGCGAGCCATCGTAGGTGGAATACTTCATCTCCATTCGATTCGCCCAAACAAGCGCGGGCTGGCCGGCATCCAGCGCGTCGAGTAAATTTTTCTCCGCTTTTTTCGGGTCGGCGGTCTGTTTCACATTACGGACTGCGCCGAGGCGGTTCAACATCGTTTCGAAGGGGTTGAACGTGTTGCGTGTGAGCAATGCCACGTGCGGGTCAAATCCCTTGTAGGCAAAACTGAAATAGCCAAACGTAATGCCTCCGCTCAAACCCAGTAGAAGCGCCTCGCTCGGCGCGGATTTGGTGTGCGGCATTTTCACGCCCTGATAGGCAAGCGCGTTATGCGCACTACCGGTCTCATAGTGGATTCCGTCGAAGTGTTTGTAATTGGGTAAGGTTGTCATGGTCGGCTCCTTTTTGCCAGTAGCCGCATTCTAAAACGGAACACCGGGTGGTTCCAAAAATAGAGATATAGTTTCTGGATTTTGATCGTACAGGGTTTACCTTGGCTGACCACCGAAGACTGACTCGCGAATAAGCGCGGTGGTCAGCCGTCCGCGGTCAAAATGCGGGAGCAAGTCAATCGCGCCTAACATCAGTTAGTAATTCGTCGTGCGGTCAATCATGCCGCGTTCGCGGGCGAGGTGGTCGCACCAGCGGAAAATGAAGACCGCGATCACTCCGAAGACAACTGTCAGAGCGAGCAGGATGCCGAGTAGTTCGGCGTTGGTAAACCTTGCCAGTGTAGGAAAGGCTTGCGCCACCTCGCCAATGAGCGAGCGCCGCATGAGTTCGAGCCAATACGTGATGGGCATGGCATAGCCGACGGGACGAATCCACGCGGGCAACACTTCGAGGGGAAAGATCGCGCCGCTGAACAAATACAACGCGCCTGCCACCGCTTCACCAACGAAGAAGTTGTGTTGCGCCATCATCAGCGTGATGCTGGCAAGGATGAGTCCCATCATAGCGAGCATGGTGACGCCGATGAGCAGGGACACAATGAACAATCCCCA
>CAYPCK010000066.1:0-8578 GCA_964409185.1 uncultured Anaerolinea sp.
TCGCGCCCGCGCCCCAATTTTCTTCGGGCGGCAGTTCGTCGTAAGGCAGGGGAGCCAGCGCGGCGTAGATCATGCCGATGAGGGCAAGCAAGCCCAAGGTGAGGAAGATGCGTTTGATCCAGAGTTTCATGGGTTCTCCAAGAGTCCCCTCTCCCCGTGGGAGAGGGTTAGGGTGAGGGTCATTTCAACGTCATCAAAAACGCGACGACTGCTTCGAATTCTTCGCTTGTCAATTCCTTGCTGAAATTTGTCGGCATGGTATCCGTAAATTCGGGGACGAGATAGTCTTTCGGATAGAGGATCGATGTTTCGATGTATTGCAGCGCGTCCATCCCAGGGACGCGTGATCCCGCCCGTGTGGCAACACCCGCCAGCGACGGACCGATGACCACCGTGTCCGGCACGAGCGTGTGGCATTGCGCGCATCGCAAATTGAAGACGGCTTGTCCCCGCTGTTCGAGCGCGGTGAGGGTTGGCGTGGGGGTGTTGTCGGCGCTTGCGCGGCAAGCCGCCAGCACAGCGGCGGCGAGGAGGGTGAAGAATGAAAGTGTGTTGCGAATCATTTTTTTGGATGAACTCCTAAGCCTTGTTGAAATTATCGGCGGAAAAAACTTGTGTGCGGCGGTGAGGTCGAATTGAAGTTTGTCTGCCATGCAAATCCTATCGGGCGAGCCTCACGAGTTGAGGCCTCGAGTTGGGGACGCGTTTAATCTCCCCTCGCGCTTCGAGATCGAGTTTGACGGTGGTGACGTACCACATGACCGAACCTTCGAACTCCCCGCGCACTTCCTTCTCCACCGCGCGAGATAACTTCATAAAGGTCATTTCTTTATTCGCGCGCAGTACGCTCATGATGTTCTTTCGAATAAGTTCATACTTTGCCTTGCTTATGTTCACCCCTTGCTTCTTTTCTGGGTGCAGGGTCTTGATCACATCCTTCATTCCAGCCTCCTCTTTTTGAGTAGGGTATTTTACTCCCATCCGCGCAGATTTGCCGGGGTGATTCGGATGGCGATCGAATACTCCTTCGTAAATTGCTCGATGGTGAACCCGATCCGTTCGATGCCGCTTTTGTATTTCTTTCGGTAGGCTCGGTTTTTGTCCGCAGGTTCGGCTTTCCTGTCAATCTTTGCTTTTGCTGTAAAAACAATAAATCGTTTTTCGCCCAACTCGTCTTCGGTATTGAAGTGCAGAGCCACCTGAGAGTTCTTCCGAATGTGTTTTAACTTGAACGCCTTTGGCTGGCTGTACACGAGGAACGAATCGTCCTCCCAGACGAACCAGACAGGCCTCGGCTGGGGCGTGCCGTTTGAATCAACAGTCGTCAGCCAGACGAAATATTGTTCCCGCATCGTCTTTCTGACGAAACGCCCGAATTTGGTTTTGAAGTTGATCATGAGTTCACCTTCATCCTCTCAACCACGATCTCCGCTACGTCTTTGACTTGAATCGCGCCGCCGTCGGCTTTCGACGCATCCGTCATCATCGCCATGCAGAACGGGCATCCCACCGCGACCGTGTCTGCGCCGGTCGCCTTTGCCTCTGCAAACCGTGTCGCGTTCACGCGCGCCGTGCCGTTTTCCTCCTCCTTCCACATTTGCGCGCCGCCCGCGCCGCAGCAAAACGACTTGGCGGAATTGCGCGGCATCTCGATGGTCAACGCGCCTGTGGACTTCAGCGCCTCGCGCGGCGCATCGGTGATTTTGTTGTGTCTCCCCAAATAACATGGGTCATGGAAAGTCACCGTGAATTGTTCTTTGTCCACTTCGAGGCTGATCCTCCCCGCGCCGACCAGTTCGTTGATGAATTGTGTGTGATGCGCCACTTCGTAATTCCCTCCGAACGGGGGATATTCGTTCTTGATTGTGTGCAAACAATGCGGGCAGGTTGTCACGATGCGTTTGGGTTTGACATCATTCAAAATTTCCACGTTTTGCGAAGCCAGCCCGAAGAAAATATCCTCGCGTCCCGCTCGTCGCGCGGAATCGCCGGTGCACGATTCGTTCTTTCCAAGCACAGCATAATTCACGCCCGATGCGTTCAAAATTTTCGCAAACGCCTGCGCAGTCTTTTGCGCGCGCGCGTCTGTCGCTGGCGCGCAGCCCACCCACCACAAAATTTCAGGCTCGGGGTTTTGCTCGATGGTCGGCACATTCAAGCCCTCTGCCCATTTCATCCGTTCGGATTGCGAAACATTCCACGGGTTTTGATTCCGCTCCATGCCCTTGAACGCGTTCTCCAATTGCTTCGGGAACTGACTTTCCATCATGGACAAATTCCTGCGGATGTCGAGGATGTCGCGCATCGGTTCATTCCCGACGGGACAGATGTCCACGCACGCCCCGCAACTGGTACATGCCCATACCGCTTCCTCGGAGATTAGATTCAACATCGGCACATCTGTGTTGCCATTTTTCAAGTGATAACGCTTGTTAATCTCGAGCGCGGCTGGCGACAAAATCTTCCCCGTGTTGTACGCGGGGCAGACCTCCTGACAGCGGAAGCACTGGATGCACGCGTACGCGTCCATGATCTGTTCCCAGCCGAGGTCTTTCATCTTTGCCGCGCCAAACTGCTCGATGGATTGATCGTCGAGGTTGATGTAGCTCAACTGCCCGATGGACGTCCGTTCAGGCTTCAACACGAAATTAAGCGGCGTGATAAATATATGGATGTGCTTGCTATTCGGAAAATACGGCAGGAAGGCGAAGACCAGTCCTAATGAAATCCAGAACATCAGGCGTTCCTCCAGCACCAACTGCGCCTGCGGGATGTTTGCCCATATCCCCGCCAGCGCGGACGTGATCGGCTGCCATGCGTCATGCATTTCCTCACGGGCGAGATAAAGCGATTCGCCAAACACCCGCGCCAGCGTATGTGTGAAGAACGTCCCGGTTACGATCATCGAATCGCGATTGATTCCCTTGCGCGCGCTTCGGTCGAGCAGGGTTGTGCCACGGGTGGTCAATGTAGCGGGCTTCAAAATATAGCGGCGGATGGACATGCCGATCATGCTGAACATCAATGCGAACGAGATGAATTCCGCGAAAAAGCGATACGCATCACTGAGTATGCCGCCATGATGCAGCCAGTGAATATCGGTGTAGCCGAGGATAAGCTCGTTCAGGTTGACGAGCAAATAAATGAAAAACCCCCAGCCGATGAAGAAGTGCAAAAAACTCGGAAGGGGCCGCAGGCGAAAGGTGGGCTGAAAGAAAAAATATTTCGCAATAAGCGAGCCGATCCGCTTCGGGGCAAGCGACCAATCCACCCTCCCTTTGCCGCTGGAAATTTGTCCCGCGATCCGCTTCGCGCCGCGGACGGTCAACGCAACAGATACGAACATGAACACTGCAAAAACAATTTTCTCGATGAGGGTGAGCATGAAAACTCCACGAATCTCCTCTCCCTTAGAGAGAGGGGTGAGGGTGAATCCTAGTTTACCTCAAAACAAAAGCGGAAGCCTCGGCTTCCGCGCATTGTCCATTAAAGCGAATCATTCGCTGATTTCGTTCACGTAGTCCAGCGCGCCGATACACCCCGCCGGTAGATTCGACGAAACGTTTTCCCACGTCATTTCGAGATTTTCGATGTAGGTGAGGTCGAGCGCGTCGCCGAGGCAGCCGGGTCCCGCATGATAGTTGACGAGCGAGAACTTCCACAGATCTTCGTAGGTTGATACGGAACCAGCCGTTTGCGCGGCATTCACATTTTTCACCAGCTGCCCCGCCTGTTCGCAATTGGCAAGCAGGGTATGGGCAAACACGCCGATGCTGAAATTGGCGCGCTCCAGGTCGATGCCGAGCGGGCAATCCTCACAGGTTGCGTTGACTGCTTGAATTAGTGAAAGCCGTACATATTCCTGCTGGTCTTCTTCCAAACCGAGATACCCCTTGGCGCATTCTTCGGAATCCATCACAAGCGGACAGAATTGGTTGAAGAACGGCGGATTCCACATCAAGGTGGTGTCCGCGCCCTGCTCGGTCAGTTGGCCCAAGCCCATGTCATCTTTTGCGCCGATACCGGGCCAAAACTGGCTTTCTTTGGCGAACAGGTTTTTCAGCAGGTTTGCCGGCACGCCCGTATCTTTCGACACATTCAAAATGATCCCATCAAATTGATTTTGCCATGCCGTCACTGCGTCCCGCGCCCTGTCCATGCCGCACGACGAGGCGTTCCCGTCCGGTTGCAAGCCGTTGTTTTCACAAGCGGATGCGTCCACCACACCCTTGCGGATCAGGTTTGCCGCGAGATAGTTGTACGGGACATCGGTGCCGAGCGTCTCGCTTTGCGTGGGGGTGCTCAGCCACTCCGGCGGACCGCCGATAGGGGGCAGGGTCTCCCATGTTTCGACACAACTGGCCACGGGCACGCCCGCCCACTGCGTGCTCAGCACATCCGCATACCAGAATACCTGATCGGGATCGTTGCTGTCGGCGCGGGCAACGCGCACCAACGCATTGAAGATCTGACTGCTGTCTCCGTAACTGGAGAATGCCCAAAATTGCAAAGTTTCGCCCTCCTCGCCGGTCAACGGGAGCCGCAGGCGGCAATGGGCATCGCAAACGAATGACTGCCCCGCAAACAACCCTTCGATGCGCAGGATGCGGTGTTCGGGAAGCGGTTCGATGCCGTTTAATACGAGGATTGGGTCCGTTTCGCAGATGCTTGTCGAAGAAGTGTATACAGGATTGCAATTTTCAAGCGACACCCGCACCGTGGGCGATGGAAGTTTCGTCGCTACTTCTTTTTGCGCGGGCTGGCTGTCCATCAACACAAGATAATTTCCCTTGCACAATTTCACGTCGTGTTCGGTGCATGGTTTTTGATTGACCCAGTCTTCGTAATCGTCTTCGAGACAGTCGGAGTATACATCTGCCAGGGTTGGAAGTCCCTCGTGATCCACCTTGAGTTCGCAGATGAATTGGTTTGAACCCCAACGGACCATCCACCAGGTGTATTCGGTGTAATCCACAACGGTGACGGCGAAGCGGTCGGGACCGGTTGGTTCTGTCACAGGCGAAACAATTTCACTCGGGGTGGATGCGAACGCGCTTCCCACAAGGATGGTCAGCAGGCTCCACCGTAGGAGCCTGAATCGCCACCCCAGCCGAATCCCGCTGTGCTGTCGCATAAATAAGAGAGTCCGCTGTCATTATAGCGGACTCTTCATGGGCTGTGCTTATTTCTTTTCGCCCTTCTTGGTTACAGGCGACGACGGCTTTTTCTCTTTCTTCTCCAATTCTGTGAGTAGATCCAAATCCTGTTGGAGGTTGCGCTGGCGGAGGAACAGGCTGGCGACATACACCGCCAGGATGATGAAGGCGGAGGCGTACCCGGCGATCATGTAGCCGGAGGTATCGGGGGTGACTTCTTGAAAGAACATGTTGACTCCTTGATTTTATATGCGCCCGTGCTCGTTCGGGTCTGAGACCCGAACGGAACGATTGATTAATAACTTGCCTGTAACTTTATCTCTTCCACCTTGTTTTGGAATTCGCCGAGGCGGATGCGGTTCCAGAACAAGTCAACGAAGATGATCGTGAACGCGAACAATGCGAAGAAAAACGCCTGAAGCATGTCGTCGGTCATGCTGAAGTTGCCCTCGGCGGCGGCGTTCGAGCCGGCGATGACCACGGGATGAATCGTGCGGAACAGGCGGATGGCAAAGAACGTGATCGGGGCGCTCAACCCACCGATGAGCGCGTAGACCGCGCCAAAGCGCGCGCGTTTGTTTGGGTCGTCAATCCCCTGGCGGAGCATGAAGTAGGCGATGTAGATCAACTCGGTGACTGCCGCGGTGGTGAGGCGCGGGTCCCATGTCCACCAGGTGTTCCAGGCGGGGCGCGCCCAGATCGAGCCGAGAATGATCGTGATGAGGAAAAACACCACGCTCACTTCCACTGCCGCGACTTGAATGCGGTCCCATTTCAGGTTTTTGGTAACGAGGTAGACCACGCTGAGCGCGGCAGTGAACACAAAACCGATCAGCGCGACCCATGCCGTGCCAACGTGGAAGTAAAACACGCGTTGCACGTCGCCCAACACTCGTTCGGTCGGCGCGACGACGATGGCGAGGTACGCCGCAACGAGCAGGAGGACGAGCGAGACTGCGTCGAGGATCTTAAGGGTGAGAGGTTTGGAATTCATGGTAGCTCCTTTGTTCTCCCTCTCCGATCGGGAGAGGGCAGGGGTGAGGGGATTTATTCTTCCACGATGGTGTCGAACAGCATGAGCGAGACGGCGACAAAAATAATATCGTAGGCGATCAACAGGTTGATCGGAAAAGAAACATCGGCGAAGGTGGAGTCGTCCAGGAAACCTCCGCTGGCTTTGACCGCGGCAAGCAGGACGGCGAACACCACCGGGAACAACAGGATCGGCAGCAAAATGTCGCGCGTGCGCGTCTGCACCGACATGGCGGCGAGCAGGGTGCCGACGGCTGTGTAGCCGATCGAGCCGAGTAGGATGACGAGGATCAACCCGGGTTGGAATAAGTTTGTGTTGTACAACACGCTGTACAGCGGCAGGACGATGGCTTCGACGATCAGCATGAAGGCAAGGTTGCTGAAGAATTTGCCGAAGTAGATCGCCGAACGGTCTACCGGTGCGAGCAGGAGACCGTCGAGACAACCGCGGTCCTTTTCGATCGCCATCGAGCGATTAAGTCCGAGGGTGCCGGCAAAGGCAAAGGTCGCCCATAGCACACCGGCTGTCACCGATTGCCGCGTCTTGATATCCAACTCAAGGGCGAAGTTGAAAATGAGGATCACCAGCAGGGAAAACACCAGCATCGCCGAAATCAATTCCCACGAGCGGAACTCCGCGCGCAAATCCTTCCACACCACCGCCGAAATTGCCTGGAAGTAGTTGCCGCCCCTCACCCTGTCCCTCTCCCGAACGGAGAGGGAACTCGCGCGGTCTGTGGTCTGCGGTCTGCGGACCATGGATTTGTTTTTCACATCCATCTCAATTCACCATCGCCTGCTTGTAGAAATCGAGCAGGTTGCTTTTCTTGAGTTGCTTGCGAGTTGCGCTTGCCGCGATCACCCCGCGCGAGAGGATATCGAAGCGGGTCGCCAGTCCCTCGGCGCGGGCAAGATCGTGCGAGGTCATAACGACCGTTCGTCCCTGCGCGGCGACTGTTTTTAATGCGCTGTCCAACATCGTCGAGGCATCCTGATCCAAGCCCGTGTACGGTTCGTCGAGGAGCATGATTTCCGGGTCATGCAGCACAGCCCGCCCGATGGCGAGGCGTTGCTGCATCCCGCGCGAAAACGTGCGGACGAGATCGCGGCGACGGTTTTCCAGGCCCACCATTTCGAGAACCTCGGTAATTCGTAATTGGTAGTTTTTCATTCCGTACATGCGCGCGTAGAAACGCAGATTTTCTTCGGCAGTGAGATCGCCGTACAAAAGCGGCAGGTGCGAAACCACTCCAAGTCGCGCCCGCACTTCCGCCGCTTCACCGGGGAGGCTGAATCCGGCGATGTTCACTTCACCCAGAGTCGGTCGTGAAAGCGACGCAAGGATACGCAAAAAGGTCGTTTTCCCCGCGCCGTTCGGACCGAGCAACGCAACAAACTCACCGGGGCGCGCTTTAAAATCCACACCGCGCAGGACGGTCTTCATGCCGAAACGTTTGACCAGCTTCTTTGTAGTAATCATGGTCGTCTGCAGGGTAGCGACAAGAGATTCAATCGCTATTCTTTAATCTCGTTTCTAAGAATTTCTTTCAATTCCTCGCGCCGTGCTCGATACGCCTTCTCGCTGATCTTCTTTTTTCCGTGCAAGTCGTCGAGGGCGATGATCGCATCCATCACCTCTTCCGGCGATTCGAATTCTTCATCGGTCTCTTCCCCGGTCGGGTCTTTTCGGGCTTCCTGCCGGTACATCCACAGCCCGGCGGCTAACAGCGCGGCACCCAACACGCCGGCCCCGATCAGCAAACTGGTGTTACCCTCCGCCGCCGACACAGGCGCATCGGATGGCGCGCCGGTCAGCGTGAAATCGAGCGAGCCGCCCTCGGCGATCGCGCCTGATTGGTAGATCTGGTAGGTAAAGTTCTGTATCGTCTGTATGCCCAGGTTTGTCATTTGAGCGCTCTGCGCCTCCACGCCGACCGGCGTGAACACATTCACCGAATTGACAGGCAGGGCAAACGGCATCGAAAATTTCACTTCATCGGATAAAGCCAGCGAAGAAAATGCGACCATCCCATACGAAACGTCGCTGGGAGGAAGCGCAAAACCATTCGCGGTGGGGAGGTAGGAGGCGCTATCCTGCGTCGGCTCGAAGCCGAAGCCGAAGGAGTCTTCCGGGAATTTGATGAAGGAGATTTGTCCGGTCTCGTCCTGCCGCGCAACGACAATTTGATCCGTTGGGTTGCGGAACGAATACAGACTATACACCGCGATCGAATCGGACCCGTATTCGAAGATGATCTGCACATCATCCATCACCACTGCCGACGTATCCTCGGAAACGTCATACAACGTCAGGGGCGGGATGCTCACAAATTGAGCGCCATCTTCTACAATGGCAAATTCCGATCGCAACTGGATGCCTTCGTACATCA
>CAYPCK010000067.1:0-8536 GCA_964409185.1 uncultured Anaerolinea sp.
TGCAGGCGGTTGAATGATTCTCTGCGGCTGTAAACGACGACAACGGAATGCCCGCTTTTAAAGAGGCGGTAACAAAGTTCCGCTCCGACGCGACCGCATCCAACAACGATAAAATTCATTTCATACTTCCTCCTTTGATCATATTCTTCATTCGCTACGGAATTTGGTATGGCACTTCGGTGATCACCACGCCGGGCGTGGATAACAATTCGCGGCGCAACAGCTCGGCGGTTTGCATGTGCAACGCGTTGTATACCCTGTTTGCCGGAACAAAATGGGGAACCACGATCGTAATGGTTTCGTTCGGTTGGCGCACAGCCAGGATTTCGTTGATATACGCCAGCAACGGTTCGACAAAGAGGCGGTATGGAGAATCGAGGATGACGAGACGGGTACCGCTTCCCCAAGTTTTCCATTTTTCCTGCACTTTTTCCGTATCGGCTGGCTCCATCGAAACGTGGATTGCTGTCACATCATCCGACATCATGCGCGCGTAGCGAAGGGCGGCAAGCGCGCCTTGGTGCACATTGCTGACCGGCACCAGCACGCGATGACGGACGTTGTATGGCGGCGGTTCGCCATACTTCTCGAGTGATAACCGGCTTGCCACGCTGGTGTAATGACGGCGAATCCAAAGCAGGATGCTGACTACAATGGGTGTTAGAATCAAAATGATCCACGCGCCATAAACGAATTTGGTGTATACAAAAACAAACATAACCACGCCTGTGCAGACCGCCCCAAAACTGTTAGCCACCATCTTCAGTTTCCACTTGGGGTCATATTGCAGGGGCTGTGGGATTCCCTGGGCGTTCATCCCATCCTTTTGCTGACCAGATCGCCACCAACGACGCGCCATGCCGATCTGTGCCAGCGTAAAGCAAAGGAACACACCAATCGCATATAACGGGATCAAGCGGGTAACACTTGCTTGAAAGATAACAATCAGGATCGAAGAAGCTGCGCCGAGGGAGATGATACCGTACGAATACACAAGGCGGCTTCCTCGATAGTTAAGTTGACGCGGCATAAATCCATCGCCAGCGAGCGTTGCACTTAGCCGTGGAAATCCGTTGAAGGAAGTGTTGGCGGCGAGAATTAAAATGGCTGTCGTCCCCGCGATGACAAGCAGATAGAACAATCCCTGACCGTCAAAAACGGTTCGTGCCATTTGCGAAATGACAGTTTCTTTTTCAGAAGGTACTGCTTGGATCTCGCGCGTCAGGAAGGAAATCCCCATAAACAACAAGCTCAAGATCAGAGCCAGCCAGGCGAGGGTGATATTGCCATTACGGCTTCGCGGTTCCTTGAAGGCGGTAATGCCGTTCGAGATTGCCTCCACGCCCGTGAGCGCAGTCGTTCCGCTGGAAAAAGCATGCAGAATAAGAAATAAGGTAATGCCCGACACGGCATTGCCGTGATGTTCCAGGGCGGGTGGGTTGATGACGGTTCCCAAGGACCCATTGATCATGCGGAATAACCCTGTTCCGATCGTGATGAACATGATGACGATGAAGAAGTAACTAGGGATCGCGAATGCTGCGCCCGATTCGCGTACGCCGCGTAAATTTACGATTGTGATCAGGGCGACGAATCCCACGCAAAGATACACACGATACTCATATAAGTGGGGAAAGGCCGACACGATCTGCGCGACACCGGAGGATATGGAAACGGATACGCCCAGAATGTAGTCCATCAATAAAACCGAGGCGGCAACGAGCGCGGGGAATTGACCGAGGTTATCGTACGCCACGACATACGCGCCGCCCCCTTTGGGATAGGCACTGATGACCTGTTGGTAGGAAATGACAACAATGGTAAGCAGCGCAACGATAACGATGGAAATGGGGAACACATAGCCGAAAGCAAGCGTCCCCGCGCCGGCGAGGATAACGAGCATTTCCTGCGTCGCATATGCGGTGGACGACAATGCGTCGGAGGCGAATACAGCCAGTCCCACCGCTTTGCCGATCGTTTCATGTTCGGCATCGGCTGTGGGGAGCGGACGTCCCAAAAGATAATCTTTGAAATTGGGGGAGGGCGCTTTCTCGGAATTACGATGGATGAACGGCGAATCTTTTTTGGTTTGCGGATCTATCATGTTGGCAGTAAAACTCCTCAAGACGAGGAGTGGGAATTATACGCCCGATTCGATACTTTTGTTGGCGAAGATCCGCGAGCGAGGTTGAAGCCGCCTTCGCCGCAGGACGATTAATGACTCACCTTACGCGCGTCTGCGGTTTCCCTGCGTTTTGACCGCCGACGGCGGACCGTTATTCCTGCTCTTGAGTCCGCCGTCCGCGGTCAGCGGTCAAATTGGACTTGCAGCCTGCCTGAAAGGTATAAACTGCGTAAGTTGAGTTATTGACTCAACGGAATTTGCAAAAAGAATCTGCTGCCCCGGCCCGGCTCGCTATCCACCCAGACCTTGCCCTTGTGCCGCTCCGCAATGGACTTGACGATCGCCAGCCCCAGCCCGGTGCCGCGTTGCGCTAAGGCTTCGCGGTTGGTGCCGCGGAAGAACTTTTCGAACAGCCGCTGGCGGTCCTCCGCCGAGATGCCGATGCCGCTATCCTCCACGGCAAAGACCAGCGCATCGTCCGGCAACATTTTCAAATACACGGTGACCGTGCCGCCGCTGGGCGTGTATTTAATCGCATTTTCCACGAGGTTGTACAACGCCTGGTGTAGCAGCGCCTGATCGGCTTCGATGGCATGAGGCAGGTCGCGCGGGAGTTCCATACCCAGCGCAATGTCTTTCTGCTTAGCCCGCATTTGCAGTTCGCCGGTCACGCGCTCGAGGATGTCGAGCACGGGAATGTTCTCCACCTGCAAGCCAACCCCGAACTCAATGCGGCCGAGATCCAGCAGGTTGTTGACGAGTTTCGCCATGTTATCCACGCCCTGCACGATCATGCGCGCGTAATTTTTCTGCTGGTCGTTCAGCGCGCCAGCCATTTCGAGCATGGTGGCATATCCGCGCATCAAAGTGAGCGGCGAGCGCAGGTCGTGACTCACTGTCGCCACGAAATCCGATTTCAACTGGTCGATCTCCTTGAGTTGAGTCACATCGCGCAACACACACACGCGCCCGGTGATCTTTTGATCGGCGACCATCGGGGAGGTCATGGCGAGGTAAGTTTTTCCATTGGGCAGGCTGACCTCTGCCGAAAGTTGTTCAGTGGATGACGCGAGCAGGACTTCGTTCAGCGCTTTCACCTGGATCGTCTTTTCGGCATCCAGGCGTTCGCCGCGGCGGATGGTCACGCCCAGGGCATGACCGGCGGCTGGGTTTGCCAGGATTAAGCGGTTCGCCGCATCGGTGACGAGGATCGGGTCCGGCGTGGAATTGAGGATCGCCTCCAGTTGGCGGCGGCTGGTCTCCACGGTCATGAAGAGGCGGATGTTCGCCACCGCCAGCGCGGATTGGCTCGCCAGCGTGGACATGAACTTCAAGTCTGACTCAGTGAAGATATGTTGTTTGTTGTATGCCGCCCAGAGCGTTCCGTAATACCGGTTTTCATGGCGCAACGCCAGCGCGATCAACGACTCAGGATGAGGCAGGTTCGGGTCGAGGAGCAGGATGCGGTTGCCCGTCACCGTCGCCATCACCACCCGCTCCTGAGTTTCGGTCAGCGTCACCACCTGGTGATCGAGGTGCATATACACATCCTGTTCGTGCCCGTCGGCAAAGCGGACCGGCGTGTCGGCGGGGAGCAGTTCCCGCACCAGGATGATGCGCGCCGAACTGGCGCCGCTCGCCACGATCGCATCGAGCACCGGTTGCAGCGCTTCGCCCAGCGTCAGGCTCGATGCCACGCCCCGGCTCACGGTGAGCAGGCGGTTGAGTTCCTCCATGCGGGCGTGCAGGCTGGCGCGCATTTGTTCGAAGGCGTTACGCAGGTCGCTGAGTTCGTCCGCGCCATGGGCGGGGAGTGGACGGTCCAACTTTCCTGTGGAAATATATTTTGCCTCGGCGGCGAGGTCTTGCAGTGAGCCGGTGACCGCGCGCAGGCTGATGCGCAGCGCCATCAAGGCAATCGCGCCGAGCAGGAGGATCATCACAGCGATCGGCAAGGCGATATCTATCGCGATCTGTTGCGCCTGCCGCGCCGGGACGGTAACGACTACCGCCCACGGGTGACCCTGCACCGGCTGGTAATACACCCATTGCCGCATGCCGCCCGGGGAGGTTTCGTTGAAGAACGCCGGCGCTTCGGGTTGTTGCCCGGTGTACGCGGTGAAGATCAGGTCGGGTTGCGAGTGATACAGAATGGTGCCGCGTTCATCGAGGAGCAATCCGCTCCCGTTGATCTCGTTCAATCCATCGAGAATTGCAGCCAGCGAACGAAGGGGCGGATTGGAAACGAAGTCGGCGCGGGCGATCAGTGCGCGAGTGGTGTTGGGGATGAGAGTCAGGAAGGCGATGCGGGCGGGTCCGCCGGGGGTGGCGGGAGGGATTGAAAGTTGTTGATTCACAAGCCCCTGCGAAAGAAGCGGGAGTCCCGCCGCTTCCACGTCCGTCAACTGGAATGATTCGCCGGACGGGTAACTTGCCAACAGGGTGTTCGTCGAAACATCCACCACTGCCAGTTGGTTGAAAAACGCAAACGATTGAACGTGCCCGCCAAGGATGGTTTGTAATTCGCTGTCACTGGTTTGCGAGAGGCGCGGGTCTGCCGCGATCTGCGTCGAGAAACTTTGCCCCGATTCTAAAAAGGGAGGAACGGTCTGCGCGCTCAGTTGAGCCGCGCTGGCAAGGCGACCTTCGAGTAAATTGCGCGCGGCAGAGCCCGCCACGAGCCATGCGCCAACGAGAAGAAGAATCAGCAGTGTGGAAATGATCGCGCCGGCGCCGGAGACGAAACGGGTTTCGATGCTTTTTTCGGCAGGCGAGGGTTGCAACGCGCCGCGCCCGCCCCACAAATTTGGGAATACAGTGGCAAGGATCTGCCCGGCGAATCCAGCCACGAGCATTTCGACGCCAAAGGCAAGGCTGGCTGTGCCGAGGTTGCTGAACGCGTAATCGAGCCGCTCCGCCGCGGATGCCTGCACCGAGGTGAGAGCGGCGAGAATGAACACCGCCGCATGGATCAGACCGAGCACGAGCACATTGAACAAGGGTTGCCTGAGCAGGTTGTACAACGGCGTCCGATAGCGTTGCCGCACGGCGACAGCGAATACGGCTCCAAGAAGCCCGAATTCGATGGGTGAAAAAATCGAATGCGTATCCCAGATTCCCCGCAGGAGCCCGCTGAACAGACCCACGCCCGCCCCGGCGATGGGACCGAACAAACCGCCTGCGAATGTCCAGGGCAGGGCGGAGAAGATCATCACGATGGAGCCCGGGGCTTGCGCGGGCAGGCCGGGCAGAGGCAGGGCTCCGCGGGTCGGAAATTCCAAACCGAGGAATAACGCGGTGAGCGGGGTCAGAAGCGCGAACGCGATCAACAGCCCCATAGTGCGTTGAGAGATTGTTGTGTGATATGCCCGCCAGTTTGAAAGCGCGGCGATGAAGAGTCCTGCCAGCCCAAGCCAGGCAAGCCAGCCGGCAAGCGAGGGCGCATCCATGTATGCAAGACGTGTCAACAACGTCGCGATGAACTGCATGATGGGATTATAGCGTTAATCCGAATCTGGAACGGCGATGTCACCCAGATGAAACGTAATCGTATTTCCCCCGATATTCCTTTGGAAGCAGACGGGCGATCTCCTCCATGATCTGGCGTGTGCCTTCACGGATCATATCCGCCTGTTTTGCCTGCTCCCGGATCCTGAACGGTTTCCCCACCGTGACCGTGATCGGCGCGCGCTGGAACCATTTGCGCTCGAAGATGAATTTATTCTCGGTGCCGGTCAATGCAATTGGCACAATGGGCGCGCCGGAGCGGACTGCCAGGAATGCCGCCCCTTCGGTGCCCTCTTCCAGCACGCCGGTCAACGATTCACGCGCCTCGGGCGCCATGGCGATGATGCGACCCTCGTTCAAGCCCTCGAGCGCGGCGCGGATGGCTTTCCGGTCCGGTGAACCGCGGTGCACCCAGATCACGCCATATGCGCGACCCACCATACCGACCCAGCCATCATTATACAGTTCGATCTTCCCGATGGCTTCCGCCGGCGAGCGCAGCGCGGCGAGGATAACCGGCGCATCGGCATCGCCCAGATGATTGAACACGAGCAGGGCGGGTCCGCGTATCGGCAGATTTTCCAACCCTGTGAACGTGGCGCGGGTGACGAAACGCACTGTGAGCCGGGCGGCAATGTGCAACATGACGCGGAACACTCGCCGCGGCAGTGTCAGCCGGGGCAACGTTACAAGATCGGGTCTCCAGATCTCGGCAACGGGCTTGGGGTCATCTGCCTGGCTGGTCATTCGTCCTGGATGTAACTGTAGATTCCGCGGTATTCCTTCGGCAAAAGGCGCGCGATCTCCTCCATGATCTGCCGCGTGCCTTCATGGATTGCCTCGCGCCGCTCCGAACTCACGTTCAGGTGGAAAGGTTTCCCCATCGTCCATGTGACGTTGGCGCGCCGCCAGCGTTTCATGTGCCCATACACATGCTTGTTTTCGGTGCCGGTGAGCGCGAGCGGAATCACAGGAGCGCCCGATTTGATCGCAAGGAATGCGGCGCCGTCAGTGCCGGGCTCCAGTCCGCCGGTGAGCGTCTGCCGCCCTTCCGGGGCGATGGCGACTATGCGTCCTTCGGCGAGCGCGTCGAGGGCGGCGCGCAGGGCGCGGCGATCCGGCTGACCACGGTGGATCCAGATCACCCCGTAGGCGCGAAGCGCGGGTCCTACCAGCCAGTGGTCGAAGCTATTTTCGATCTTGCCGATGACTTCGCCGGTATACGGAAAGGAGGCGAGGTTCACCACCGCGTCCGCGTCGCCGAGGTGGTTGAAGACGATAATGGCGGGTCCCTTCTTCGGTCTGTTTTCGCGCCCCTTGTAGGTGATGCGCATGGTCGAGATGGCGAATAGCCTCACCAGGTATCCGAAGAAGAAACGGTAGATGCGCCGCGCTAGGGTAAGTCGCGGGAGTGAAACCATTTCCGGTTTCCAAACTTCAGCGACAGGTTTGGGTGGGAGAGTGAATCGATCTTCCATGGCTTTTTACAACGGCGCAAAACGTCGGCGCTTGTTAATCGAGGTAATTATATTTGCCCCGATACTCTTTGGGCAATAACTTTGCGAGTTCTTCCATGATCTTGCGCGTGCCGGCCGGTATGGATTCATGCCGGTCCGGTTGTTCTTCGATGGTAAACGGTTTGCCGATGGTCACGGTGACTTCCGATCGTTTCCATTTTTTCATATTGCCAAACACCAGCGAGTTTTGTGTGCCGGTCAGGGCGACGGGGATGATTGGCGCGCCAGACTTGAGCGCCAGAAAGGACGTTCCGTCGGTGCCTTCCTCCAGACCGCCGGTCAGTGTTTGCCGGCCCTCCGGTGCAAGGACCACCACGCGCCCTTCCGCAAGCCCGTCGAGCACGGCGCGCAAGGCGCGACGGTCGGGCATGCCGCGATGGATATAGATGAACCCGTACGCGCGGATGATGCGCCCCACCAGCCAGCGTTCGTCGCGGGTTTCGAGTTTTACGATGGCATCGGGGGGACACGATAAAACGGACCCCACGAGAAAACCATCGAGGTCGCCGATGTGGTTGAAGACCACCAGCGCGGGTCCTTTTTTGGGAAAATTCTCCAACCCGCGAATGGTTGCTCGCATGAGAATGAGGCGGGTGAATTTTATAAATGACAGGAACCACCAGCGAAAGAGTCGACGCGGCATGGTCAGGCGCGGGAGCGTCACCAAGTCGGGCCTCCACACCTCGGTGACCGGCTTAGGCGGTTGAATCGGCTGTTCCTGCATAAACTCCTCGATATTCTTCCGGAAGCAATCGCGCGATCTCTTCCATGATGCGGCGTGTGCCGGCACGGATCGTTTCCTGGTGGGTCGGCTGTTCCTTCAGGTGGAATGGTTTCCCCACCGTGAGCGTGACCGGGGAGCGCCTCCATCGTTTGATGTTGGCGTACGTCTTTGTGTTCTGTGTTCCAGTCATGGCAACCGGGACAATAGGCACCCCGGACTTGAGCGCGAGGAACGTCGCGCCATCCGTGCCCTCTTCCAATCCGCTGGTCAGGCTCTGCCTGCCTTCCGGCGAGAGCGCGATAATCCGCCCTTCTGCGAATCCATCCAGGATAACGCGCAACGCCTTTCGATCGGGCTTGCCGCGATGAATCCAGATGAACCCATAGGCGCGGAACAGCGGTGAGACAAGCCAGTGATCGTCGCGGTTTTCGATCTTTACAATCCCCTCCATGACATGTGGGATGGCGGCGACAAGAAGTACCGCGTCCACATCGCCGGAGTGGTTATAGACGACCATGGCAGGACCCTGCGCGGGGAAATTCTCCAACCCACTGACCGTTACACGCAGGAACAGGAACGCAAGCAGTTTCATCATCAGCCGGTAGATCAAACGGAACACCTTCCGCGCCGGCGTGAGTTTCGGAAGCGCGATCAAGTCGGGCC
>CAYPCK010000068.1:0-1176 GCA_964409185.1 uncultured Anaerolinea sp.
CTCCGCACCCCGGCGGGTATGCGGACTTGTTTTTTCTTCCCGTCGGCATCCAGCAGGCGGGTAGTTCCCTTGTACGCCTCTTCGAGGGTGATCTCCAGGTCTTGTTGATAGCCCTGCATGGGTGCGCGAGAGGCTTGCCTGCCTCCCATGCCGAAAATGGTCTGGAAGAAATCGGAAAACCCTCCGCCGCCTCCGCCGAACAAGTCGTTGAGATCGTCCATGTTGACGCGCGTGCCGCCGTATGAATCCCAGTTGAAATTGCCGGGCGCGCCGCGCTGTTGCCATTGCGAATAATCGGAACCGAGCCGGTCGTAGTGAGAGCGTTTTTTTGAATCGCTCAAAACCTCGTACGCTTCGTTGATCTCCTTGAACTTTTCTTCGGCTTTTTTATCGTTCGGGTTGTAGTCCGGGTGATATTGCTTCGCCAGTTTGCGATATACCTTGCGGATTTCCTCCTCGCTGGCATTGCGCTCCACACCGAGGGTCTTGTAGTAGTCTTTATAATCCATGAAATGTATTGTTACACCGAGCGAGGATCAAGTCAAGCGCCGGTTTGGATAATTAACAGAATTCTAATTCGGATTCGACCGTAGACGATTGACAATGGACCATCCAGTATCGTCCATTGTCAATCGTCGGTCGTCCAACTTCCGCTTCTTTCCTACTTCAATCTGCTTCGCCTCAGTCGAGTTTTTTCGTCAAGTACAACTCGCCGCGCTCGAAGCCGCGGTTGAGATAATATCCGCGCGTGCCAACGGCAGAAATGACAGCCATGCGGCTGAACCCGTTCGCTTTCGCCACCCGCTCCGCCTCCTCCAGCAAGCGCGTGCCCAAGCCCGCATGTTGCGCCGCGCCATCCTTTTCAGCGCCCACCGGAAGCGACTGCCCATACACATGCACTTCACGGATTAACGCCGCGCCGGATAGGTCGGCGATGCCTGTTTGCGGAGAATCTTTTCCCGGCAGGGATAACCTTACAAAGCCCGCGAGTTTATCCTCAGGCGTGACGAACGAGATGAAGTGTTCCTCCGCCGAACTTGCCTGATACACAAGATCATCCAAGGTGAGAGCCCCCGCCTCAACCGACTTGCCCCTCACCTCGCGGCACCTCACGCATTGACATTTCATCCCCCGCCGTTTCAGTTCATCCTGCGCATCCTGCCGCAGGCTGGTGCG
>CAYPCK010000068.1:1186-2462 GCA_964409185.1 uncultured Anaerolinea sp.
CTCCACCACATTCGTCGAAGGGATGTCGCGAATCACCCGGTTCACGCGGCAATACCGCGGAATAGTCGGCTTGATGTCGGCGATCAGGTGGATCAATTCCTCCGTGGTGTAAGGCTTGAACTCCCCGCGTTGCCAGTATTCAAACAACTCTGCATTCGCCAGTAGTTGATTTGGGTAGATTTTGATCTCATCCGGGCAAAAATCCTCCCACAAGCGGGCGAAATCCTCGCGGTCCGATTTGGGTGTCGCCCCGTGCAGGTTGAGCATCCAGTGCAGGACGATCTTGAACCCCGCCGCGCGGAGCAGTGCCGTGGCTTGGCGCGTGCATTCCACATCGTGCCCGCGCTTGTTAATCTCGAGGATGTGGTCGTCCAAACTCTGCGCACCCATCTGCACTTTGGTCACGCCGAGGTGCCGCAACCAGCGGATTTCCTCCGGGTTGATCTCATCGGGCCGCGTTTCGATGACTAATCCGACATTCCGATGATGAGTGAACTCGTTTTTAGAATGGGATTTCTCTAATTCTCCAGTCTCCAGTCTCGCCTCATCCTCTCCCGCTGGGAGAGGGGCGGGGGTGATGGATGCATTCATCGCATCGAAACAACGCTTGACAAACCACTCTTGATACTCGCGTTTGTATGAAGACCATGTGCCGCCGAGAATCAGCAACTCGATTTTGTCCGTCGGGTGACCCAACGCCTGCAGTTGGGTGATGCGCGAGCGGACTTGTGTGTACGGGTCAAACTGATGTTCCAAAGCCCGCATGGCGCCGGGCTCGTCGGGCAGGTACGACTTCGGCATGCGCACATCCGTCGGGCAGAAGATGCACTTGCCGGGGCAGGGGTACGGCTTGGTGAGGACTGTGACCGTGGTCACACCCGAAAGCGTCCGCATCGGTTTCATGCGCAAGCGCTCCACCAGATGGGAGTCTGTTTCGATTTCGCCCGCCGCAACCATTTCGTTGTATATCGAAACCAACATGGACTTGTTCAAATACCCGCTTCCATCCGGGAGCGGATGGCTGCGCAGGGTCTTCGTCACATCCTGCCCATTACGCACCAACTCCAACACTTCACGCGCCAATTCTTTTTTATCGGGCGTGAGGAGGCGGGTCGCTTTCCAATGGTCTCGTCGTTCGAGTTGCATGATGCGGGATTATAACCGTTATAATCCCGCGCATGGATTCTGCCACGAGCGCGCGCCTTCTCGAACTCAATCGGGAGTTTTACACCCGTTTCGGCGACGCCTTCTCCGCCACACGCCAGCGGATTCAACC
>CAYPCK010000068.1:2472-8452 GCA_964409185.1 uncultured Anaerolinea sp.
TTTCAAAGCAGCCGCTGGTGGATGCGACGGTGCGCCGCATACTTGAAACGTTGAACGGGGATGAGTCGATCCTGGATTTGGGATGCGGCAATGGAGAACTTGCGCGCGAACTGGCGAAGCGCGGTCACCGCGGCTCGTATCTCGGCGCGGACTTCAGCCTGCCTCTCCTGCGCGAAGCGAAGTCTCAAACGGAGGGTTTTTTCGCCGAATTCATTGAGATTGATCTTACTAAGTTGTCTGCGATCAACCATCCGTTACTGAGTGCCGATCCCTGGTCGTTGATCACTGCTTTCGCCGTGCTTCATCACATCCCTTCAACAGTACTCCGGCTGGAAATTCTCAATACTATCCGTGATCTTCTCGAACCCAACGGGCGATTTATCCACTCAAACTGGCAGTTTCTCCATAGTGAGAAGTTGAGGGGGCGAATCCAGCCATGGGAACGCGTATCAATTCACCTGTCCGATGTGGATGCGGGCGATTATCTGCTCGATTGGCGCAGCGAAGGCGAGGGCTTGCGTTACGTCCATCATTTTGAAGAAGGTGAATTGAGCGAGCTGGCTGACGAAGCCGGCTTTTCCATCATCGAAACATTTTATTCGGATGGGGAAACAGGGAACCTGGGGATCTATCAGATTTGGGCTCGGACGGATTAACGGCTAATTGCCACGCGATTTTTGCCTTTGTGTTTTGCCATGTACATTGCCTGATCGGCGCGCGCAATCAGGGTTTTGAGATCGAGCGTATTTTGATCCTTGGTTGCCACGCCGATACTGACAGTTGTACGAATGGTATGATCGTCGGCTTGGATTTGGTTTTCGCAGACGGCGTTTTTCAAGCGTTCGGCAATCCGAATCGCTGTTTGGAGTTCTGTATCGGGCAACAGTATGGTGATTTCCTCTCCGCCATATCTGCCGATCAAGTCAATAGAGCGGACGTTGTTCCGGCACACTTCGGCGACCGATTGCAAGACCAGGTCTCCGACCATGTGCCCATGGATATCGTTGATGCCTTTGAAGTCATCGAGATCGAGCATCAGGCAACAAAAGGGTCTGCTGAGGCGCATGGCGCGGGTAAATTCCAATTCTCCAAGCGTGAAAAGACTGCGCCGGTTCGGCAGGGAGGTGAGAGGGTCGGTAAGGGCGAGGTCTTGCACTTCCTGGAATAGGCGCGCGCGTTCAAGCGATATTCCCACCTGTTTTGCAAAGATAGACAAGACCGGCAAGTCGGAGGCGACGAGTCCGTTCCCCCATGTCCATAATATTCCGAGGAGTTTTTCCTCCACAACAAGCGGCAGGCGAAACACGGTGATGCGGGGGT
The DNA here is from genome assembly GCA_964409185.1 of uncultured Anaerolinea sp. Lineage (GTDB taxonomy): Bacteria > Chloroflexota > Anaerolineae > Anaerolineales > Villigracilaceae > Defluviilinea. The sequence goes on from CAYPCK010000068.1 coordinate 3,793, forward strand.
GAATATTAAGGCTCGACAGGATTTGTTGCAAGCTGGCGGAATCCTGTTCGCCGAATAAGGCGCGAAGTTCGGCGTGATGATTATGAATCACGACTGGCGACAGGCGGCCCTTTTCGTTAGCGGATATCCCAAGATGGTGCAGTGTAAAGGCGCGCTCGCGTATGGGAGATATGCGATTCGCGGCGATGATTTCGAGAGACTTGCCTTGTATTGAACTGTAACTGAACCTGAATTGCCCTGTGCCGCCATCGAACCGGGCGATGACGTGATCAATGTCAATGGCGCGCAGTTGCTGGCTGAGCGATCGCGCGAACTCGTCGGGGCTGAGCGAGGTTTCGATCTGCGTCGTTACATGCAGGATGGAATAGATCAGCCGGTTGGCTTGGGCGAGCCGTGTTACGGCTTCGCCTCGCTCGCGTGAAACGGTCAACAACCTGCCAATGAAGAGACTGGAAAAGATCAGGGATAGTGAACCTAAAACCATTCCGGGAGCCGTAAATAATTGGGCCGCCGAAACGCCTAATTTTGCCTGTAGCAGGGTATAGCAAAATAACGCGAACAGGGCGGTGAATAGGCCGGTGCGTGTATTGAAAAATCCGCAAGCTAGGGCGACTGGGATCAAGGAAAGCGCAATGACGGAATTTCCCAGCCAGCGATTGAAGAGGACAGCAATGACCAAGTATGCGCTGAATGTAATGACCACGATGAGCGCGCGAAGTAATTTCCACGAACGAACCGGACGAAAAGCGTCCAACAGGCGATTCATAGAGATGGATAACCGATTGCAAATCGAATCGCGGGCGAGGCTTTCATCGAAATTGACCTGCGCGAGATTTGCCCCTGAGGGATTGCGGAGATCGATTCTATGATTTCCAAGCCGCGCAACGATTATTATTGGCTATGGTAGTTCAACTTTTCGATTAAATTATTGCAATTTTCAGGCAGTTCAACGGGGCTTACGTCCTTGTAACCGCCACGTGATTCGGGTTGGCGATGTACTGCCACCAGTTATGGCTGATCCCGTTCTTACGCCCCAAGGTCTTGGGGAAATGACTCATCCACCACGCGTGATGCTTTCGAATATCGCCGCCGCCCCAATCCGCCGCAGTGACTTCGCGGGTGATCCCTTTGAAATTGGGGAAGTTGTACAGCCAGTCGTCGCATTCGCTGATCACCGTGGATGGGTTGTTCCAGTCGTAATCGCGCTCGCTGTTCGGCGCAAAGTGGACGTTGCCCAGCGCGGCTTGCCCTTTGTGCGTGCGGTCATAACGGGTGAAGCGCTTCCAGTAATTGTCGTCGCCTTCGATGTTTTCAAAGACCTTTTCCATGATCGATTCGGCGCGATGTCCCATGTTTTCCAGCATTTCACCGACGCCGCGTTCGTACGAGAATCCCATGATGACGAACCGCCGCCGGGCGCCTTCGGTGTGTTGGAGCGGCGGCGCGTTGCACCAAAAGGCGCCCGGTCCGCCCATGATGGATTCATAGAACCCTGCATGGGGAAAATTGAAGATCCACACCTCGTCAATCTCGTCGCGCGCCACTCGCTTGAGAATGTCGAATCGATGGATGATGGCATGATAATCCGCTTCCTGTGGCAGGTAGGGCTTCGATGCGCCGCGCCACACGGCGAGGTATTCCTGCGGCGTGTAGACGTGACGATCCACCTTGGCGGGGAAGGCGTCCACGTCAATGCGTTGGGTGATTTGGTAGCGGACCAGTCCGCCGCTGGCTTGCAGGATGTCGGACATGAATCCCACGGCGAGGTCTTCCACTTTGTTCCAACGCATGTATTCGGAAAGTTTTTTGCCCGAGACGGCATCCACCACCGGGTCGTAGACGATGACCAGGGTGCGCAGGATGGTTTGAAGGGGAGGCTCGGTCGAGGAGTCTGAGACAGGTTGAATGGGGGCGGGAACCGATTTTCGTCGGAAGAGTTTCATGTTGCCTCAAGGCAAATTTGTCGCAAAGTACACTTGATTCTCGATCGAGAAGTACAAGACATAATTCGGGCTGACGGTCATCGCGCCGACCGTCCCCGATTGGAAGGGATTGGCTTTGCCGGCAAAACCGGTGAGTTGGTTTTGCAATTCGATGGAACGCGGCGTGAAACGGAAAACTTTGCGATTTTCAGAATCCAACAACATCAAGACAACGTTGGGCGGGGTGGTGAGGATCATCTGCGTGAAATGCGCCTGAGCGAAGAGGTTGATATCCTGGTGGGCGGGGTAGGGGTCGAGGAAGTTGACCGGGTCAATGCATTTGGTGGGAGTTTCGGCGATGCGGCTGAACGCGCAGGTGGAGATGTGCCCGTCGGCGTGGAGCAGGTACAGGTCGTCGCCACTTACGGCAAGATCAATGGCGGTGTCAATAGTGTTGGGGATTTGACTGCCGAAATAAAAATACGGCGTATCGGTGAAGGTGCCGTCTTTGCCGGTGAACACCCAGACCGAACGAGAAGTGGCATCCAGCACGTACAGATTCCCGTTATCCAGCACGAACGAAGTGACACGCCCCCAGTTCGTGTTCGGCAGGGATGGGAGTGGGATCGCCTGCGGCACCTGCCCCGGTGAACAATATAAAAGATTTCCATTGGCATCGATTCCCAGCACGGTGGCGCTCACGAGGTTCACTTTGGGCAACGCCAGCAAGTCCACGAGCGTGCCGACTTGATAGCCCGCGTACGTGCCGGGCGAACAATGGAAGGTCAGGTCGAGATCGAGGCTGCGGCCGGTAAACGCGGCATGCAGGATTTCACCACTTTCGGCATCCAGCATGTACAGATCGCTTTCGCTTGCCGCCATGCGGCTGATCTGCGTGACGCCGTTCAATCCGTTGGTGAAGGCGGGAATGAATTCGAGACGTTGCACGCCAAGCAGGGTATCGAGATTGTTCTGCGCCTCCGCGCGGAGCAGGTTCGATTCGTCGGTCTCGCGGTAACTCTCGGCTTTATCCACCGAAGCCACCACGTTTTCCCAGGCGATGCGCTGGCGGACGGGGTCCGTTTCGCTGATGGCTTGCGCGCGCGCGTTGAGCGCCTGATTGTAATACTCGTCGTATTGCACGCTCTGACCAAACCGCAAATAGACGACGACCGCCGCGACAGCGACCAGCGTCGGGATGATGAGCGCGATGAACACCTGAATGTATTGAGGCACGAAGACCATCTGTCCTTGTTGCGACGCTTCTCCCCCGCCTTTCGAATCGCTCAGGACGGCGGGGACTTCTGTATACTCGCTCCCCGGCAGCAACCGCGGGATGAAGCGCAGGAGGAACGATTGAATCCCCTCGGAGGCTCGCCGCCCGGACTGAATCCCTCCGACCATTACTTTCGCCATTTGGCGCGTGGCTTCGGCGTGGGCGGTGGGTTTGGATTCCGCTTTGGGGCGGTTGAACAAGCCGCTCAACAGCGACTTGGGTTTTTCTTCCGCAGTTGCCGTTTCCTCTCCCACGGTCACATCCACGGCTTCTTCCACTTCATCTTCTTCGGCGGATGCTGTGGTTTGAAGCGGCTCCTCGTCCAGCGCAGGCTCGAGTGTGGGTTTTGGTCTGCGCCGCGGGATGGATGACGGGAAATCGCGCGGTGTTTCAGTTGCCTCTGATTTTGGAAGCGTAGGAAAACCCTCCGGCGGTTGAGGGGGAATCGCGTAGGCGGAGGGTTGAATCATGTGCGCGCCGAAATCGGCGAGGCGGTCGAGTTCCTCTTCGGTGATTGGTGTTTCGATTTCACTGCTGGTCGAGTAGCGAGTGTTCGTTGCGAGCGTATCGAGACCAGAGGGAGACTGGAGACGGGAGACGGGAGATTCAAAATCTTCGATCACCGGTTTTTCGTTGCGAGGATCCTCGCGAAAACTTTGCGGTGATTCGATGAGCAGGTCCTTGGGTTCTTCTTGCTCCAATTCCTCTTCGCGTTCTTTGCGGTTTCGCGGTTCAATTGTTTCAGGCATTCGCTGAGACGGAGGTGGCGAACTCACATCCGCGCGCAGAACAGTGATGACGCCCGATCCCGTTTGCGGATGAATCAGCGCGGCGTTCAAATCGCCCTTGGCGAAGGTCAATTTGCGGTAGGCGGCATCCAGCGATGCGGTCGGGTGTTCGCCGAGCAGGTCGGCTTCCCAATCTTTGGGGAATTTGCCGCACAGCGCGAGCAGGTCGTTGGGATGCAAGTCAACTTGCGCGAGGTAGGTTTGAATGTTCTGGCTCGACCCCAACCCCTTGCCCGAAAGCGAGGGTTCGTAGATGTGACGGGTTTGCCCTTCGCCGATCCACACCGCGTGAACCGGTCCGCTCAGGAGCAGGGTGCATCTTTCCTCGCGCAACACGGCAAGGATGAGCGCCCCGTGCGCGTATTGCCCGTGACCGCTGGTGGCAAAATTGCGTTCGAGCATCGCCGCATTCAGGCTGTCTGCCGCTTTGCGCATGGCGCTGGTCTGTGCGCCGGGCGATTGGTAAAAAGCGGTTGCCGCTTTGTGATGAAGCGCGTCGATCTCCTCGAGCGAATACTCCGCCGTGCCAGAAAATGTGACGTAGAGGATCAGGCTGTCTTTTTCACGCCCGCGCGTCACGCGTCGCGGCGGCGTGAAGGCGAACAAGCCCGGCAGGTCGGCAAAATGTTGACCGTTCTGTCGGTGAATGGGGAGGATGTTGAGGTCGAAGGTGG
>CAYPCK010000069.1:0-8429 GCA_964409185.1 uncultured Anaerolinea sp.
CATTACCAGTCACGATTCTATTCGCCTTATCTTAACCACTTTACCCAACCGGACACGATCATCCCCAACCCCGCCAACCCGCAGGATTACAATCGCTACAGTTATGTGAGGAATATTCACGAACGATTACAAACCGGTAGCGGAAGCACGGGCGAGTAATTTCCATTCTTGACAATAGTTATATTTTTAGGGGACATTCATAACTGGGGCGGGGGCGGTTTTCCGGTACAATTCAAGCGATGGACAAAAAATCCCCGCGCTGGTTCGACGCTGTTCGACAGACCACGAAAACGCTCATGGCGATTCCCAGTGTCAGCCCGTCCCCCGAAGCGGAGAATCGCTGTGCGGAACGCATCGCCGAATTGCTGGCGGCGGGGCGGGAATCGCTTCAGCCGATATTCTGGAATACCCCCGATGGGCGGAAAAACGTCGCCTGTTTGTTGAAGAGCCGATACCCACAAAACACGGGCAAGACCGTCATCCTGATGTCCCATTTCGACACCGTCGGTGTGGACGACTTCGCCCGCTTTGGGGATGCGAGCATTGCTTTTGACCCCGATCGGCTTGCGCTCGAAATCAAGACAAGGCTCGACGCGAAATCGAAACTTGGCGAATTGGACGATTCGGAGCGCTCCGCCCTGCGCTCATTGGACTCGGGCGACTGGACCTTCGGTCGCGGCTCGCTGGATATGAAGTCCGGCGTGGCGATCAACATCGAGATCATGCGCGAGTTTGCGCGCGTGCGCGAGGATGGGTCGAGATTGATTGACGACCTCGCAGGCAACCTGCTCTTTTTGTCATGCCCCGACGAAGAAACCGAATCGGCGGGCATCCTCTCGGCGGTCCCTGAACTGCTAAGGCTTCGCGTAAAAGAAATTCTGGACTATCTCGGCGTCGTCAACACCGACTACACCTCGCCGCGCGATGCGGACGAAAACGCCTGCTACATTTACTCCGGCACCGTGGGGAAACTGCTCCCGTCATTCTACATCTTCGGCGTGCGGACTCACGTCGGCGAAATTTATCGCGGGGTGGACGCTTCGCATCTCGCCGCCGAACTGGTTACCCGCCTCAACCTCAGCCCCGCGTGGATGGACACGTGGGAGGGCACGCTCGGCGGCGAAAGCGTCTCTGAAGTGGCAGTCCCGCCGGTGGCGTTGCGCATGCGCGACCTCAAACCCACGTACAACGTCGAAACTGCGGGCGATGCCTTCGTCTATGCCAACTGGCTTACGCTCACGATCACCCCCGAATCCGCCATGCAAAAAATGAAAGATGTTGCACTCGAAGCGTTGGATGCGGTAAGCAACATGATTGACGCTTCCTTCGAAGATTTCGTCGCCCTCGGCGGACAGTCACAGCCGCCGCCGACCAGAACCGGGCAGGTTCTCGATTATCAAACACTCTTTCAAGAAGCCAAATCAAAGTGGGAGGCGCTCAACGCAAACGGCGACTTCCCGTCATGGCTCGCGGCAAATATTTCAGACTTCGCCGCCTCCGCCAGCGACTCGCGCGAACTCAGCCGCCTCCTCGTCGCCGAGTTGGCTCGCCTCGCCCAACTCAGCGGACCCGCCATCGTGACCTTTTTCTCGCCGCCGTTTTACCCGTCCGTGCCGACGCAGGAGAACGCGCTGACGCAGGCGGTAAAATCCGCGCTGGAGGAATCGGGCGAGGCGATTCAGTTCCGCCCGTTCTACCCGTATATTTCCGATTTGAGTTATGTACAACTCAAAGATGGCGTTCAGATTGACTCGTTGAAAAGGAACATGCCGCTGTTCGATGCGAAAGACGCGCACGGCGAACTGATCTATCCGCTGGGCTCCGAGAAGTTGAATCGGATCCGTGAGTTGAATTGCCCGGTCGTCAATATCGGTCCGTTTGGGCGCGACGCGCACGGGTTGTACGAACGCGTCCACGCGCCGTATTCGTTCGAGGTCGTTCCGCAGATAATTTTCGATACAATTTGGAAGGTATTGATGTAGGAGCAGATCGCGACCCGCCCCTACGATAAAACACGGAGACACACATGATCATCGGCATACCCAAAGAAACACGACCATTCGAATACCGCGTAGGGTTATCCCCCGCGGGGGTGGAGATTCTCTCCCAGCGCGGGCACCAAATCCACGTGGAGAGAGACGCGGGCGCCGGGGCGGGGTTCAAAGACCGCGAGTACGAATCCGCCGGGGCGCGTATCGTCTATTCGGGCGAGGAAATCTTCGGCAGGTCAGACTTGATTCTCAAGGTCTCCCGCCCCACCAAGCCCGAACTGGAATGGATAAAGACTGGTTCCGCCATCACGGGGCTGTTGCATCTCGCCTCCTCCCGCCGCGATAAAGTGGATATGCTGCTCGAAAAAAGAATCACTTCGATTGCCTACGAGCAGATCCAACTACCCGATGGGACGTTGCCTCTCCTTCGCCCGTTCAGCCAGATCGGCGGGAGCATGACCGCGCAAGTGGCGGCGCGGCTGTTGCAAAGCAACGTGGGCGGCAAGGGGATTTTACTCGGCGGCGTGCCCGGCGTGCCGCCCGCCGAAGTGTTGATTCTCGGATCGGGCATTGTCGGCACCTACGCGGCGCAATCGTTCCTCGGGCTGGGCGCGCACGTGACGGTGATCGGCGAGGATGTGAACAGCCTGCAACGGATCTCCGACCGCTTCCCCGGCATCGTCACGATGATGTCTACCAAGCGGAACATCGAAAAAGCGGCGGCGTATGCCGATGTGGTCGTGGGCGCGGTGCTGGTGCCCGGCGAACGCACGCCGATTCTTGTATCGCGCGAGATGGTGCGTTCGATGAAGCCGCGCTCGGTCATCATTGACGTGAGTATTGATCAGGGCGGTTGTTTCGAAACGTCGCGCCCGACCACGCACGAGCACCCAACTTTTATTGATGAAGGTGTTCTGCATTATTGCGTGCCGAACATGCCCGGTGTGGTGGCGCGCACCGCCACGCATGCCTTCGTCAATTCCGCCATGCCGTACCTGACTCGCATCGCCGACCACGGCATTGACACTGCGATTGCCGAAGACCCCGCGCTCGAAATGGGCATCAACACATACCAGGGCAGGCTCGTGCACCTCACCCTGCTCGAGGAGCGCTAACATGGACTGGACCAAAATTTACGAATCGCGCATCGCCACCGCGCAAGAGGCGGTGAAGGCGATCCAATCGGGGAACCGCATCTTTCTGACGGGCAACGTGTCCGTCCCCCAGAAGGTGCTCGGCGCGTTGGTGGATCACGCTCCGAATCTCACCGACGTGGAGATCTGCCAGGCGCTCACCATCGGTCCCGCCGATTACGTGAGACCCGAACTCGACGGGCATCTGCGCGTGAACACCATGTTCATCAGCGCCAACGTGCGCAAGGCGGTGCAAAACGGTCAGGCGGATTTCACCCCGGTGCTTCTTTCGGAATTTCCCCTGCTCTTCAAGCGCGGCGTTTTGCCACTGGACGCGGCGCTCATCCACGTCTCGCCGCCGGACGAGCACGGCTTTTGCAGTCTCGGCGTGGAGGTCGGGCTGACCAAGTCGCCTGCCGAAACCGCGAAGATCATCATCGCCGAAGTCAATCAGCAGATGCCGCGCACGCTGGGCGATTCGTTCATTCACGTCAGCCGCTTGAATTACATCGTGCCGGTGAACTATCCCATCACGGAAATGGCAATGGCAGACGAAGGCGATCCCGCCATCGTGGAACGAATTGCCGGCTTTATCGCCGAACTCATTCCCGACGGGGCGACCATGCAAATGGGCATCGGCGCCATCCCCGACGCGGTGTTGAAATACCTGCGCAACAAAAAAGACCTCGGCGTGCACAGCGAGTTGTTTTCAGACGGTGTGATCGATCTGGTCAACGAAGGGGTGCTGACCGGCGCGCGCAAGTCGCTTCACCCGGGCAAGATCATCGCGGGTTTCATCCTCGGCACGAAGAACCTGTACGATTGGGTGGATGATAATCCGATCATTGAACTGCATCGCACCGAATACATCAACGACCCGTTCGTCATCGCGCAGAACGAACGCATGGTGGCGATCAACTCCGCCATTGAGGTTGATCTCACCGGTCAGGTCTGCGCCGACAGCATCGGACCGAAACTCTACAGCGGCGTCGGCGGGCAGTTGGATTTCATCTACGGCGCGTCGCGCTCGAAGGGCGGAGTTCCGATCATAGCCCTGCCAAGCACGACCGTGTTGAAGGATGGTACACTTGTGACGCGTATCGCTCCCATGTTGAAGCAAGGCGCGGGCGTGGTGACCAGCCGCAATCACGTCCGATTCGTGGTGACCGAATACGGCGTCGCCGACCTGTATGGCAAGTCCATCCGCGCGCGCGCGCGGCAGTTGATCGGTATCGCCCATCCCGATTTCCGCGCGGAGTTGGAGCGTCAGGCGAAAGATTTACATTATTTGTAGAAGTTAATCCAACGATAACCAAAATACAGCAACTCACCGCAAAGGTTGGTGTTCTAGAGCGGTGAGTTTATTTTTTGAGGAATGGAATGACGCGTAAAGCAAAAATCGTGGCGACGATCGGTCCTGCCAGCCAGAGCGAGGAGATTCTCGAACAGTTGATCCTGGCGGGCTTGAATGTGGCGCGCATGAATTTTTCGCACGGCACGCACGAACAACACTCCGCGCGCATCGGAATGATTCGGAAAGTTTCCGAAAAACTGGGAGTCTCCATCGGCATTCTGCAAGACTTGCAGGGTCCGAAGATTCGCGTGGGCGAACTGCCGACCCCGCTTCAACTTGCGGAGGGGGAGGCAGTGTATCTGTACGCGACCGGCGCCACTCCGCCCGGTAACGGCGGGCAAAAGATACCGGTAGATTTTCGCCAATTGTTCGATTCGGTTCGACCTGCGGATCGCCTCCTGCTGGACGACGGGCGACTCACGCTTGAAGTCATCTCGGTCAAAGACCGCAACGCGCTGACAGCGAAAGTCATCGTCGGCGGACCGTTGTCGTCGCACAAAGGCATCAACCTGCCCGGCGTCCGCTTGCGTATTTCGGGCTTCACCGAAAAGGACGAAGCGGACCTTGCCTTCGGCATCTCGCAAAACGTGGACGCGGTCGCCATCTCGTTCGTGCGGACAGCGGAGGATGTGAAGAAAGTCCGTTATGCGATGGAACGGTTGTCCAACGGTAAAAAACTCCCGATGCTGATCGCCAAACTGGAAAAGCCGGAAGCGCTCGATAACCTCGAAGCCATCCTGGAGATCGTGGACGGGGTGATGGTGGCGCGCGGCGACCTCGGCGTGGAGTTGCCTCCGGAGCGCGTGCCTGCGCTGCAGAAGCACATCATCCGCGCGGCAAACGCCCGAGCAAAACTGGTCATCACCGCGACGCAGATGTTGGAATCGATGATCTCGAATCCGCTTCCGACGCGCGCTGAAGCATCCGATGTGGCGAACGCCATCTTCGATGGAACCGACGCTGTCATGCTATCCGCCGAGACCGCCTCCGGGAAATACCCGGTGGAATCGGTGCGGATGATGGATCGCATCGTCCGCGAGGCGGAAACCCACTTCATCGAGTGGGGCATGGAGCAGGTGGTGAGCGGCTTCGAGCAAAGCGACGCGGCTTCGATGGCGCGCGCCGCGCAAGCGCTGGCGAACGATAAAAACGTCACAGCGGTGGCGTGTTTCACCACCGAAGGGCGCACCGCCTGGCTGATCTCGAAAATTCGCCCGCGTGTGCCAATCCTGGCGTTCACCGTCAACGACCTGACGTATCGCAAGTTGTCGTTTCTCTGGGGTGTCCGACCGCAACTTGTCCCGTTTGCGAACACGCTGGAGGAAATGCTCGATCACGTGGACGCGGCATTGATCCGTTCGGATGTCGTGCAGGCCGGCGATCAGGTTGTGCTGGTGTGCGGCTTTCCCGTCGGCGCGTTGCGTCCGCCCAACATGGCGCTGTTGCATACGGTGGGGGAGCAGTAGGAGAATCGTTGGTCGAATAGTTTGTTATTCGTACAACCTGCCCTGTCTGTTCTTTTTGATTTCCCCTCTGCGTTTCTTCCCCTTCAATCGTTCTTCCTTCGATGCCTTTGTCGGCTTGGTCTTTCTCCGCGTCTTGGGCTTGACCGACGCCCTGCGGATCAACTCGACCAGACGTCGAACCGCGTCCTCGCGATTCTGCTCCTGCGTGCGGAATTGCTTCCCTTCGATCAGCAGAATCCCTTCGTTTGAAACGCGCTTCCCGCCAAGTTGAATCAAACGGACTCTGACCTCATCGGCTAGCGACGAATTCCCCACATCGAACCGCAACTGGACAGCGGTCGTCACCTTGTTGACATTCTGCCCACCCGGCCCCGACGCGCGGATGTATTCAAAGCGCAATTCGTTTTCGTTGATGTGGATGCCGGGAGAAATTTCGATCATAAGACGAGTATAACCCCCTCCCGCCTTCGGCCCCAAATCCTACGAACTTCAGTAGGATTTGGGGGAGGGCTGGGGTGGGGGTCAGAACATCAACGCGTTGACCTTGTCGAGCATTTCGGGCGCAGGTCGCAGGTCCGCATCGGTGAGGCGATTGAGGGGCGTGTCCACCAGATTATAGGTTTCCGCAAGGGACGGTTTGCCGGTGGAGACGTAGATCAATCCCGTCGTCAGCCAATTGTTGCGTTGCGCATCTTCGAGCGCGCGCAGCGCTTCGAAGCGATTCGTGGGGTCGTATCCCTTTTCGAGATTCTTGAGGATGACCGTCGAGCCGTCGTGCATTGCCACCTCGCGCACTTCGCCTGCTTCCATTTCGCGCTCGAGCACGATCTCGTTGCGCGGCGCGATGTAGGTGATGTCATGGAGCGGTTCTTCGTGGTCCTTGCCCCAGGCGTACGAGTGGAAGGCGTTCGATTGATTGTTGAAAGTGACGCACGGGCTGATGATGTCGAGCACGGCAATGCCGTTGTGCGCAAAGGCGGCTTTCAACAATTCCTTTACTTGCTTGGCATTGCCGGCGAACGAACGCGCAATGAATGTAGCATTCGAGATCAACGCTTCCATGCAAATATCCACGGGCATGTAGGGGTTGGTGCCCTGCTTCTTGAGTTCGAGTCCGCGCTCGGCGGTGGCGGAGAACTGACCCTTGGTGAGTCCGTACACGCCGTTATTTTCCACGATGTACACCAGGTTCAGGTTGCGGCGCATCACGTGTTTGAACTGTCCCATGCCGATGCTGGCAGTGTCGCCATCGCCGGACACCCCCACGCCTTTGAGCGAGTGATCGCCGAACAACGCGCCGGTGGCGATGGACGGCATGCGTCCGTGCAGGCTGTTGAAGCCGAAGGAACGGTTCATGAAGTACGTGGGGCTTTTGCTCGAACAGCCGATGCCGCTGAATTTCAGCACATTTTCGGGTACCACGCTCATTTCGTACATCGCCGCGATGATCTGGTTCGAGATCGAATTGTGCCCGCAGCCCTGGCACAAGGTTGTGGGGTTGCCGCGGTAATCGTTCTTTGTGAGTCCGGCAAGATTTGTGTTTGCGGGCGCGCCCGCCATGGGTAACGCAGACATTATTTCGCTCCTTTTTTCGCGGTCTTTCTGGTCGAAGATTTTTTCGAAGATGATTTTTTCCCGACGGGAATTTTTTTCTTGCCTGTCGATTTGGTGCCATTCGAGTATTTCGCCAGGATGCCTTCTCGAACCCATGTTGCGGATGCGGGCAAGCCGTCGCCATAGGCAACGGAGATCAACCGGGTGGCCGCTTCGGGATTCGCCAGGCTCAACAGTTGATGCAACTGCCCGTCGCGGTTCATCTCCACCACGTAGATCGGGTCGTGCTCCCGGACGAACTCATCCACCTCGGCGGTGAACGGAAAGGCGCGCACGCGCATGAAATCCGCTTTCATGCCATGGTCGCGCGCCAGCTGGTCTCGCGCTTCGAGGATCGCCGATTCGGTCGAACCGTAGGCGATGATGCCGGCCGTTGCGCCTTTGGCAGGGTGCAATACCGGTTTCGGCAGGTAGTTCTTTGCGGTCTTGTATTTTTTCTTCAACCGCTCCATGTTGCGGTGGAATGTTGCGGAGTCTTCCGTATATTTTGCGTATTCGTCGTGACCGGTGCCGCGCGTGAAATACGCACTCAGGGCGTGTTTGTTACCGGGCAGGGTGCGGTAGGGAATCCCATCGCCGTCCTTGTCGAGGTACCGACCCCAATTGCCTTTGATTTCCTCGAGGTCTTTTTCCCAGAGGATCTTGCCGCGGTCCATCGGCGCGCTGGGGTATTCGAATGGTTTGCTCATCCACTGGTTCATGCCCATATCGAGATCGGATAACACGAACACCGGCGCCTGCATCCGTTCTGCGATGTCGAACGCCTGCCAGCCGAATTCGAAACACTCGAACACATCGCCCGGCAACAGGACGATACTGTCGCTGTCGCCGTGTCCCATGCCGATAGTGAAGGACAGGTCGGCTTGGGAGG
>CAYPCK010000070.1:0-8398 GCA_964409185.1 uncultured Anaerolinea sp.
GGGAACTCGTGGTGGATTCATTGATCTTTCACTTTCCTGAAGAAAAAGAAAGGGCGTTGGGATATGCCCGGCGGGCGGTACAGCTTGCCGAGCAGATCGATTCGCCGGCTGCCCTTGCTACCGCGCTGGTCACGGTGGTCAATGTCTATGGCGCCATGGGTCTGTTGCGCGAACGGGTGAGTGTGGCGTTGCGCGCCCTCTCGTTGTGCGATCACCCCCGGTTCGATAGCGCTCATCTCCGCATTCAGATCATGATAACGACTGCCAAGTCGCTGATTGATGTGGGCGAATACCATCGGGCGGTGTACTACTTAGAAGAGGCGGAAGCCCGCGCGCGGCAGATCCATGCCGTCCATGAGGAGAGCCAGGCTATCTTTCTCCTTCATCAATGCTGGTTTCGGTTGGATCGTTGGAGCGATATGTGGGAGACGGAGGCAAAGCGGCGAAGGCTTCAGGAAACATACCTGTTACATCGTATCGGCGCGCCGTGTTTCGCCATCGGCTTGAGTTCCGCTGTCCACCAGTGGCAGGGAGATTTTGATAATTCGCGCGCGTTGCGTGACGAATCGTATAACATCATGGTGAGCGTGGCGGGTCCGCCGGAAAACTGGAAACGCAGCCAGCGTTACTGACTATGCCAGCCGCTCGCGGCGGAGGGCGAGTTCGCCCTCGTAAAACAACGATTGGAGGAGGCTCTCGCTGATCAGGAGACGCACTACACCGTGATCACACCCACCACCGATATTGATCTGTATTCCATGCTTGCGGATGCAGCGGCGCAGGCGCACGACCTTGCGGGGTTGCAGAAATACGCGCCGCTGGCGATACAAAACGCGACTCATCTCAGGCATACACTGTATGAGGGGGTTGCCCACCGTGCATTGGGGGTCATGCATAAGTTGCAGGGTGATCGCGATGTATCAGCGAAAGAGTTTCACCAAGCGTTATCGCTGTTCAAGGGGTTGGGAGCCCGCTGGCAGATCGGGCGGACGCATCTTGAATTGGGCGATCTCGCCATGCAGGGTGGGGATACCGCGTCTGCCTCGGATCACTTCTCCGCGGCGTTGAAAGCCTTTGAAGAGATTCAGGCGAGACCCGCGCAAGAGTTGGCGCAAAGCAGATTGAAGTCCTTGCCCTGAATTGTGATCAAAACGACTCACCAGTGTTTTGTCCACGAAAAAAAGAGAAGCACCACCGCATAATGATCTCGATGAGCCTCAGGTCATGTTGATTGTGGTAGTCAATTTGGGGGATCAGGAATCAGTATTTTCCTTTTCAAAATCACACCCCGGGACGATTCCGGGACGGTAACAGGACAACTGTTTGCTATCCTGCTGAAAATTCACTGGCAGGAGAAGCAGACATGCTCAAAACGTTAACCGATCATAAAGAATCCATCGCATCCTTTTTCGACCGTGCCTCACAACGGGGTTACGGCAATCTGTCGTATTTTCCGGTGTTTGGCGAGAGGCTTGTGAATGCCGGCCGGGTCAAAAGAGGGGCAAGTGTTCTGGATGTCGCCTGCGGGCGCGGCGCGGTGCTCTTCCATGCCGCGGCGCGTGCCGGCGACATCGGCAAGGTCATCGGCATTGACCTTTCCGACGAAATGGTTAACCAGACCAATGCCGTCATTCTTGAACGCGGAATGAATAAAGCGATCGTCTTTCGCATGGATTCGGAGCATCTGGAATTCCCCGATTCATCCTTCGATGTGGTGTTCTGCGGTTTCGCCCTGTTCTTCTTCAGCAACCTCCCGCGCGCGCTATCGGAATTTCGACGGGTGTTGAAACCGGGCGGCACACTCGCGGTGACAACCTGGAGCGCCGCCACCGACCCGGCGTGGACATGGTACGAGGAACACCGCGCGGCATATGGCGCAACCCTGAAATTGACCAATCAATTGTTGGACACGCCAGAGGACATTCATCGTGCCCTGTCCGGCGCAGGTTTTGTGGATGTGCACACCCAGATCGAAGAGTACGACTGGGTCGTGCCGAACGAAGAGACGTGGTGGGAGGCGATGTGGTCTATTTCGCCCGGTGCTGCGTTGGAAAAGCTCGAACCGCACATTGTCGAACAGTTTAAAACCGAGGCATTCGAGAAAATGCGGCCGATGAAACGAGCCGATGGGTTCCACCGCACCCTGCAGGTGAACCTTGCAACCTGCATTAAACCCGAAAGAGAGGAGCGTGCCGGGGAATAATCAACAGCCTCAACTCACTTCTCGATGAAAGTCGCTATGAAGAGCGCATACCCACAAATCAATCTGTTTAAAATTTTTTCAAGGAGCATCAAACATGAACAAGACAAATGGCTATTCCCACCCTGAAACGATCGTCGAAACCGACTGGGTGGCTGAGAATCTGAACAACGACGCGATCCGCCTCGTGGAGGTGGATGTGGATACCACTGCCTACGATTCGGGGCACATCGCCGGCGCGGTCGGCTGGAACTGGCGGCGCGATACGCAACAACTCATCCGCCGCGACATTCCCGACAAGGCGGCGTTTGAGGAGTTGATGAGCCGCTCGGGCATCAGCAATAACACCGTGGTGATCCTGTACGGCGACAACAACAACTGGTTTGCCACATATGCCTTTTGGCTGTTGAAATTGTATGGTCACAAGGATGTGCGGCTGATCAACGGTGGGCGCAAGAAGTGGATGGATGAGAACCGTCCCACCACCACAGAAGCCCCGGCCATCACACCCGCCCTCTATCGCGCCAAGGAACCCGAACTGAGCCTGCGCGCCCGGCGTGACGAGGTGCTCAACAGCCTCAGCAAAGCCAAACACGGTTTGGTGGATGTGCGCTCGGCGAAGGAATATTCGGGTGAACTGCTGGCTCCCGAAAACCTGCCGCAGGAGGGCGCGCAGCGCGGTGGGCACATCCCCGGCGCGGCGAACATCCCGTGGAGCATGGCGGTGCGCGAAGACGGCACCTTCAAATCCGCTGAGGAACTGACGGCATTGTACAAAAGTCACGCCATCACCCCGGACAAGGAGATCATCGCCTATTGCCGCATCGGCGAACGATCCTCGCACAGCTGGTTTGTGCTCAAATACCTGTTGGGCTTCAAGCATGTCCGTAACTACGACGGCTCATGGACGGAGTGGGGCAGTTCCATCGGCTTGCCGATTGAAAAATAATAAAGCGTCCTTCCGAAGTCCGCCTTCGGAAGGACGCCGGTCCCTCTAAAAAAGTGTTGCCGACAGAAGGGATACAATGTTAATTCTGGCGCCCGAACCTCAAATGTCCACATTTCTGCTCGCCGCGTCAATTTTGATCCTTGCCACCGGATGCGCACATTCATTCCTTGGAGAGTTGCTTATCCTGCGGTTTATGGTGAATTTCAAGGAGGTACCAGCCCTTCTCGGTAGTATTGAATTGACCAAACAGACACTGCGCTTCACCTGGCATCTTCCCACCTTACTGGCGTCGGGAATGGCGCTGATCCTTTTTCGCTATGCCAGCCTTCCGCAGCTTGGCAATCAAGAGAAGTTAGTCATCAACACGATCTCCGGCGCCCTGTTGGCGTGTTTCTTCGTTACCCTTGCTGTTAGTCGAGGGAGGCATCCGGGATGGGTCACATTTCTTCTGTCGGCAGCACTGGCATGGATCGGTTCTCGTTGAGCAAGAGCGAGCCAATCATCTCAATAGGAGTTCGGCTGATGAGGTATGCTGATACCCACAAACCAATGGTAATTCATGCAGACTCCCCATACCGCGTACAGCAAATGTCATGGAAGTCAAGACCGAAGCTGGAATTTTTCAAGGAGTTTCTTTGGCTCGAAGCTGGTTCTGCCAAAGTGGCTTTCTCTCGACCCGACCGCGGGTAACGCCAGTCGGTCGCATGACGGTCACGCACATTGCTGGCTAAAATTCATAAGCGCAATCAGCAAGTCAAAAATTGATCCGCGCATGGAGGCTTGATAACGGATAGAAAACAAAACATTCGTTGTGACGGGCGCCAGCAGGGCATTGGCAGGCAGATCGCTCTCAGCCTGGCAAGGATGGGCGCGGAGATCGTCATGATGTCACGCGATCAAAAGGGCGGGATGCGTGCACGTCAGGAAATCATTGAGGAGCCGGAATCAAAATAGGTCGCGCGTATGCGCGACCTACGGGTTGGAAATCCCCATTCAAAATTTATCGGCGTTTCTTTGCCTTCCCGGCTTTCTTCGCGGGCTTTCTCGCCTTGGATTTGCCGGCCGATTTCTTCGCTTTTGCCTTTGCTTTCTTGGCGGGTTTGGCTTTGCGAGCCGGCTTTTTCTTTGCCTTCGCCTTTTTGGCGGCGGGTTTCTTCTTCTTTGGTTTTGCCTTTGGTTTGGTTTTCTTGGGCGCGGTTTTTTTCTTGGCTTTGGGCTTCGGCGCCGCGGCGGGCATCAACTCGGGTTGGGAAACCGGTTCCGGCTCGGGCGTTGGCGCGGGAGTCGGTTCTGGTTCCGGCATCGGGGTCGGAGTCGGTTCGGGCGTGTCCTGGGTTTGTTGCATGTGGATCATGGGATTCTCCTTTTTCGCAGAGTGATCTTTGAAAGATTATACAAAAAGCGAGTGCGGAGTGCAATAGGCTGGAACAGAAATTTCACGATTCCGTCATTTTACTTCGCTGGTGATCTCGATGAGGTGCCCATCCGGATCGCGCAGGTAGGCGGAGCGCCCCCATATAGTAGTCCTTCGGTGGGACTTCGAGAGTCAGCCCACCCTGCGTCAATGAAGCGCAGGCGGAGTCTACATCTGGGACGGCGAAGGCGATATGATTTTCAGGCGGCAGTTCGCCCTCCGAGGCTGGGTAGGTTTTGTGGATGAAGACCTTCGCCTCACCGGACAGGAAGATCGCCATATCGTCTGATTGTGTGACGGGTTCCGCGTGGAGAAGTGTGCGGTAGAAATCCGCCATCTCTTTGACATGATCTGTGAAATAGGCAAGTTCGATGAGTTTTTCGGAAAGGTTCCTCCTGTGGTTATCTATTATCGTCAATATATCGCGTCTCGCCACTGACCGCCACACTTTTCGAATCATACTTCACCAGCAGGCGGCAGGGAACGCCCATATCCTCACCTTGTAGAATCGTGAATTCGTTTTTGCCCCTCCATTGAATATCGCGCAAATAACCTGCGAGCGCCGCGGCCGCCGCGCCTGTGGCGGGATCTTCATACACTCCGCCCGAGGCAAACGGATTGCGTGAATGGAAGACTTCGTCGGATTCGTTCCAAAGTAAACTGATCGTGACCAAGTCCTGTTCAGCCATCAGGGATTTGACCTCGTCGAATGGATACTTCATGTCAGCCAGCGTCTTTCGGTCTTTTAGGACGAGGATCAAATGTTTGTTCGCTCCTGCATACGCGAATCGGACCGGGAAGCGTGGGTTCAAATCTTCAACTTGGAGACCGAACGCCGCGAGACTCTTGTTGACATATTCCATCGGCGCATCTTCCGAGCGGGTTTCCGGTGCGAGCAGAGTAGCGACGAATCCTTTCCCCGATCTCTTCGCGCGGACGCTGATCGCGCCGTCGTTCAATTGCAGTTTGTATTCGCCCTCACCATAACGTTTGCCCAGCACTGCGCCTAGCGCGATGGTCGCATGTCCGCAAAATGGGACTTCCCTCGCCGGCGCAAAGTATCTCACTCGCCAACCGCCCTCTTGCTTGACTACAAACGCCGTTTCAGAAAAGCCGACCTCTTTGGCAACTTGTAACATTTTCCCATCGCTGGGCATGGCATCGTAAAATGCCACACCCGCCGGGTTGCCACCGCATCCATTGTGGGAGAAGGCGGCGAGTTTCAAAACTTCCATGATGGTTTCTCCTTCTGCAAGTCGAAAACAAGCCGCATCCTCACAGACACGGCTTGCCAGCCCTCAAATCTCCAGTCTCCAATTACTCTTTACCAATTACTGGTGGTTTCGATACGCCCCTCGCAACCACCGCTCGGGGCTACTCAACCACCGAGTTTTCTTCAATCCAACTTCCCCGTCACCATCGCTAACTTCAACTCGCCAATCGCCTTCGTGACCTGAATATCCCGCGGACAGGCGTTCGTGCAGTTGTACGCGGTATGACATCGCACCGTGCCGTTCGTTTCGCTCAAGATGTGCAGTCGCTGCGAGGCGCCTTCGTCGCGGCTATCGAAGACGAAGCGATGCGCTGTCACCAACGCGGCGGGACCGTAATACTCGTCGCTTGCCCAGAACGACGGGCAGGAGGTGGTGCAAGCCGCGCACAAAATACATTTGGTGGATTCGTCGAAGCGGGCGCGCTGTTCGGGAGATTGCAATCGCTCGCGCCCGTCGGCGGGAAGCGGCGAGTCGTTGATGAGATACGGAAGCATCTTCTTATAGTTATCGAAGAATGGCTCCATGTCCACGATCAAATCTTTCGCCACTTTCAAACCGAGCAGAGGTTCGACCGTGATGTTCGCGCCTACGTCGCGCACCAGCGTCTTGCACGCCAGCATGTTGCGCCCGTTGATGCGCATCGCGTCCGAGCCGCACACGCCGTGCGCGCACGAACGGCGGAACGCCAGCGAGCCATCCTCGTGACCCTTGATCAACTCAAGCACATCAAGGATGCGGTCATTCTCGTGCGCCTCCACTTTATAGGTCTCGTAGTGACCGCGCTTGTCTTTCTCGGGGTTGTAGCGAAAAATTTTTACAGTGACTTCCATGCATTATCTCCAAACGAAAGTATCTCAACCGACCGCAGACCGCCGACCATTGACCGTAAAACGGTCTGCGGTCGGTCGTCCGCCGTCAAATTAACAACCGACTCCACATATCAATACACACGTGCCTTCGGCTGAAACTTCGTAATCACCACAGGCTTGTAACTGATCTCCAATTTTCCATTCTTCTTCGTGATCAACGTGTGCTTCAACCAATTCTCGTCATCGCGTTCGGGATAATCCTCGCGCGCATGTCCGCCGCGCGATTCTCTTCTGTTCAACGCGCTTGCCGCCACCGCCTCCGCCACTGTAAGCATGTTGCCGAGTTCCCACGCGTTCAACAACTCCGTGTTGAAAATTTTCCCCGTGTCGCCCACGCGCACTTCCTTGAATCGCGCTTGCATGTCGCGCACTTTTTCCAGCGCGGAGGTCATGTCCTTTTCATTTCGATAAATGCCGACTTCCTCGAACATAACCTTCTTCATCTCATTGGATAGATCGTACGCGTTCGTTTTGCCCGATCCATTCCGCAACGCGTCGAATTCGGACTTTGCGCCTGCTTCGGCGTCGTTGGGCAATTTCGCCCAGTCCGCAGTCATGGCATACTCCGCGGCTTTGAGTCCCGCGTGTTTGCCGAACACAACGAGATCGAGCAGAGAGTTCGTGCCGAGTCGGTTCGCGCCGTGGACGGACACGCATGCGCACTCGCCCGCCGCGAACAGCCCGGGGACGGTTGTGCCTTTGTCGTCAATCACCACTTCGCCGAATTTATTTGTAGGGATGCCGCCCATCGTGTAATGCGCGGTGGGCTGGGTCGGCATCATTTGGGTGACCGGGTCCACTCCGAGGTAGACGCGGCAGAAATCCACAATGTCGGGAATCTTTTTCAGGACGGTGTCGCCAGTGATCCGGTAGGGAGAACCGTCGGGGTTTGTGCGCCCGTCCGCATCCGCGTATTTGTGTACGGTCTCAGGACGGATATCCAAGTAGACGTAATTTTTTCCATCAATGCCGCGGCCTTCTTTGATCTCCGTGTAGATCGCGCGGCTGACCACGTCGCGCGAAGCCAGATCTTTCACCTTGGGCGCATACTTTGGCATGAAGCGCTCGCCCTTGCCGTTGATCAGCACCGCGCCCTCGCCGCGCGCGCCTTCGGTGATGAGGATGCCGAGTTTGTAAATGCCGGTGGGATGGAACTGGAAGAACTCCATGTCTTCGAGCGGAATGCCGCGCCGAAACAGGATCGCCGCGCCATCGCCGCTGTACGCGTACGCGTTGGAGGTTACTTCAAAGATTCGTCCGTGACCGCCGGTGGCGAAGATGATCGCCTTTCCATGAAATGTATGAAACTCGCCAGTGGATATTTCGACGGCAACAATGCCAGTTGCTTTTCCATCCACCATGATGAAATCAATCACTTGATATTCATCGAAGAACGTAACGTTGTTCTTGATGCACTGCTGATACAACGTTTGCAAAATCATGTGACCCGTGCGGTCGGCGGCGTGAGCGGCTCTTCTTACAGGTTTGCCTGTTTCATTGTTCGTATGCCCGCCAAACGGACGCTGTGAGATGCGCCCGTCGGGTGTACGGTCAAAGGGCAGCCCCATGTGTTCGAGTTCGAGCACGGCGTCAATCGCCTCGTTGCACATAAACTCGATGGCATCCTGGTCGCCCAAATAATCCGAGCCTTTGACAGTGTCGTACATGTGCCACTCGGGTTTGTCTTCCTCG
>CAYPCK010000071.1:0-6401 GCA_964409185.1 uncultured Anaerolinea sp.
ACAGGCGCCCGCGATCTCCGGCAAGGTCGGCATTGTCCTTCCGACCAAGGATGAGCCGCGCTGGCTGCAGGATGAAGCCCGCTTCCGCGAGGCTCTGACCGCTGCCGGCTATGAAGTGGAAATCCTCTTCAGCCAGGGCGATTCCGCGCTGGAAAAAGCGAATGTCGAATCGTTGATCACCAAGGGCATTCAGGTTTTGATCCTGACCCCGCAAGACGGCGCCGCCGCAGCGGCAGCCGCGGAGGCCGCGCGAGAGGCGGGGGTCAAGGTCATTGCGTACGATCGTTTGATCCTCAACACCGACGCGGTGGATTACTACGTTACCTTTGACAGTATCGCTGTCGGTGCGGCGCAAGCGCAATACCTCGTGGATAAGGCGACGGGTATCGGCAATCCTTTGTACCTGTACGCCGGCGCCGCTTCGGATAACAACGCCTTCCTCTTTTTCGAAGGCGCGTGGAACGTGTTACAACCGAAGATCGCCGACGGCACGTTCGTGATCAAGAATTCCAGCGAGGCAGTGGCTCTGCAGGAAAAAGCGACCTTGACCCGCGAAGAGCAAGCCGCGATCATCGGCCAGATCACCACCAACTGGGACTTCAACACCGCCAAGAGTTTGGCTGAGTCGAACCTGACGGCGGCTGGCGCGGCGGACAAGGGCAACGTGTTCATCCTCGCTCCGAACGATGGTACCGCCCGCGCGATCGCCGATGCATTCGCCACGGATGGCGATGTGTCATCCTATGTGGTGACCGGACAAGATGCAGAAAAAGCCTCGGTTCAGTACATCATTGACGGCAAGCAGTCCATGACCGTGTTGAAGGATGTGCGCACGCTTGTGGCGGATGCAATCTCCGCGGCAGTCACCTTCCTTGAAGGCGGCACGCCTCCCGAGACCACAACCTACAACAACGGCGCTTTCGATGTTCCCGCCAAACCCTCCGAGGTTATTTCGGTGGATAGGGACAATGTGGTGCCTGCGATCATTGACTCCGGGTACTGGCCCGCTTCTGATTTCACTGGCCTGCCATAGCCCTTGCCGAACGAACAAGAATAGTGGTGGACTCGTCCGCCACTATTCTTGTATAATTATTCATACATTTCTTCGTGCCGGAGCCGCTATGAATACACCCATCCTTGAAATGAAAAATATCACCAAGGAATTCCCCGGTGTAAAAGCATTGAGCAACGTCAGCTTCCGGGTGCGGGAAGGGGAGATCCATTGCCTGGTGGGGGAAAATGGGGCGGGAAAATCCACATTGATGAAGGTCTTAAGCGGGGTGTATCCGCATGGTTCCTACGCCGGCGATATTTTATTCAACGGAGCGACCCAGAAATTTTTTGGTATACGCGATAGCGAACGGGCGGGGATCGCGATCATTTATCAGGAACTGGCGCTTGTCCCTGAGATGACGGTCTATGAAAATATTTTTCTCGGAAATGAAATCCGCAAGGGGGTGGTCATTGATTGGAACGAAACCATCAAGCGCGCCGGGGATGCGTTGAAGAAGGTGCGCCTGAATGTGAACCCCGAAACGAAGGTGAAAGACCTGGGTGTGGGAAAACAACAGTTGATCGAGATCGCCAAGGCGCTCAGCAAAGATGTGAGACTGCTCATTCTTGACGAGCCGACCGCCGCCTTAAACGAGGATGACAGCCAGAACTTGATGGAATTGTTGCGCGACCTTCGCCAGCATGGCGTGACCAGCATTCTGATTTCGCATAAATTGAAGGAAGTCATTGCCGTTGCGGATTCTGTCACGGTATTGCGGGACGGGCAGACGATCTGCACCCTCGAGACGCAGAAGGGCGAAGTCAGTGAAGGCGTGTTGATCAAAAATATGGTGGGGCGCGAGATCCATAACATCTATCCCAAACGCGAAGGTCGAATCATCGGGGATGTGGTGCTGGAGGTGCGAAACTGGTCTGCGTACAGCCCCGCACAGGGCAGGTCCATTTTGCGTGATGTGAATTTCAACGTGCGCCGTGGAGAGATTGTCGGCATCGCCGGGTTGATGGGGTCTGGACGAACGGAGTTTGCGCTAAGTGTATTTGGCAACCCGGCGGGTTATCACATCCAGGGCGAGGTATGCATCCGGGGGGAGACGAGGCGGTTCCACCATCCGCAAGATGCGATTCGCGCCGGGGTGGCGTATGTCACTGAGGACCGCAAAGGTAATGGGCTTGTCCTGATCCAAGATGTCAAACAGAACATCACGCTGGCTAATCTGCGCGAGATCTCGCGGCGGATGGTCGTGGACGCGAACATGGAAGTGAAGATCGCCAACGAGTTCAAAGCCTCGCTCAATATCAAAACACCCACCGTGGAGCAGAAGGTGGACAAGCTGAGCGGCGGAAACCAGCAGAAAGTGTCTGTGGCGAAATGGTTGTTCGTCAAACCCGACCTGTTGATCCTCGACGAACCGACGCGTGGCATTGATGTGGGCGCGAAGTACGAGATCTATACTATTATGAACCGTCTGGTCTCCGAAGGGATGAGCATCATCATGATTTCCTCGGAACTGCCGGAAGTGCTGGGGATGAGTGACCGGGTGTACATCGTTTCCTCGGGACGGATCACCGGCGAACTGCCCATCGAACAGGCGACGCAGGAAAAGATCATGCAGATGGCGACCAACTTTTGAGGAGAATGAAATGACTTTTTTCAACGACCTTCAACGAGTGTTGCGGCAGAACATCCGGGAATATGGCATGTTCATCGCCTTGTTCCTGATCATGGCTATTTTCACCGTTGCCACCGACGGCATCTTCATTTCCTCACGCAATATCAGTAACCTATTGAACCAAACCGGGTACATCGCAGTCCTCGCCGTGGGCATGACGCTCGTCATCGTCATCCGCCATATTGACCTGTCGGTCGGTTTTCTGGCAGGATTTTTGGGCGCCATTGCCGCCATCGCGCTGACCGCATGGCACCTGCCGGTCTACCTTGTGATTCCGATGGTCCTAGTCATGGGCGCGGTGGCGGGTTGTATCACGGCTTTCCCGGTAGCTCAATTGGGCATCCCCTCCTTTGTGGCATCGCTGGCGGGCTGGCTCATTTACCGCGGCGCGATCCTGCTGGTTACGCTTAAAACCGGCACGATCATCATCCCCGACCCTGCCTTCAACGCCATTGGAAACGGCTACATCCCCGACATCCCCGGCTTGAATTTTTTGCCAGGCGTTCATAAATTAACCCTGTTGCTCGGCTTGGTGGCGATCATTTTTTACATCAGTAATGAAATTCGCAGCCGAAAAAATAAAATCGCCTATGATTTCGAGGTGCTCTCACCGACCATCTTCGCTCTGAAACTGGTCTTTATTTCAGCGCTTGTGGGACTGATCACGTGGGTGCTTTCAGGCTACAACGGGCTGTCGTGGACGGTTGTCATCGTGTTGATCGTAGTGGGCGTCTACCACTTCATCACCACCCAGACCGTGCTTGGGCGTCACATTTATGCGATGGGGGGCAACCCGGAAGCGGCACAGTTGAGCGGCATCAATGTCAAACGATTGATCTTCGTGGTCTTCGGCTCGATGGGAATGCTCTCGGCTCTTTCCGGCATTTTGTTTGCTTCCCGCCTCCAGTCAGCCACCACCACGGCCGGGCAGTTGTTCGAGCTGGATGCCATCGCCGCGGCGTATGTGGGCGGAGTGTCGGCGGCGGGTGGAGTGGGACGCGTAACGGGTTCGATCATCGGCGCGCTGGTGATGCTCTCGCTCACGAGCGGCATGAACCTGATGAGCATTGACATCTCGCTTCAGTATGTCACGCGCGGCGCGGTTCTGGTGGCGGCGGTCATTTTCGATGTAGCCACCCGGGCACGCGGCAGTTGATTAGCGCTTTTCGAACGTGATAACGACCCTGCAAGGGGTCTTTTTGTTTGACATTTCGCTCCGCCTCGTCTACACTCCCGCCATGCTTGCCCGCGTCTTCTCCTGCGCTGTCATCGGTCTCGAGGGCGTCATCGTCGAAGTGGAAGTGGATATCACCGCCGGGAACGGCGGTGTCATCATCGTCGGTTTGCCCGATGCGGCTGTGCAGGAGAGTCGCGAGCGTGTGTTTACCGCGATCCGCAACGCAAACCTTGAGTTCCCGCGCAAGCGCGTGATCGTGAATCTTGCGCCGGCTTCTGTCCGTAAGGAAGGACCGTTCTATGACCTGCCGATCGCCGTCGGGGTGATGGCGTTGACGGGGGCGATTCCCCATGAAGCCATTGAAGGCGCCATGTTCGTCGGCGAATTATCGCTGGATGGAATCGTCCGCCATACGCGAGGGATTCTACCGATGACCGCCACCGCGCGCCAGCAGGGTTTCAATCGTATCTTTGTCCCTGCTTCCGATGCGCCGGAAGCGGCGCTCATCCCTGATATCGAAGTCTACCCTGTGACGACCCTCGAAGATTTGTATTTTCACCTGAGCGACGAAAAGTTGATCGAAGCGCATCCGCACCTCGAATCGGAATCTACGATTGGACTTGCTCCAACCGACTTCCGCGAGATCAAAGGGCAGGAGCATGTGAAGCGCGCGCTCGAGGTCGCGGCGGCAGGCGGGCATAATGTGTTGATGATCGGGCCGCCGGGTTCGGGGAAGACATTGCTCGCCCGCGCCCTGCCGGGGATATTGCCGGAGATGAGCCTCGACGAATCGCTGGATGTGACGCGCATTTACTCGGTGGCAGACGCGCTCCCGCCGGAGATGATGGTGCGGACGCGCCCGTTCCGCGCGCCGCATCACACGATCAGCCATGCGGGGCTGGTCGGCGGCGGAAACTGGCCCCACCCCGGCGAGATCTCGCTTGCGCATCGCGGCGTGTTGTTCCTCGATGAATTCCCCGAGTTCGGTTCTCGCACCCTCGAAGTGATGCGCCAGCCGCTGGAAGATAAAGTGGTGACCATCTCGCGCGCGCAAGGCTCCTCCACATTCCCTGCGAATTTCATGTTGGTGGCGGCGATGAACCCCTGCCCGTGCGGCTACTACGGCGACCCACTCAAGCCGTGCACGTGCGCTCCTTCGATGGTGACGAAATATCAGAAAAAGATTTCCGGTCCGCTGTTGGATCGTATTGACATTCACGTGGAAGTGCCGCGTGTGGATTTCGAAAAATTGAGCGGGGATCGCGCCGGGGAGCCGAGTGAAGCGATCCGGGCGCGCGTGCAATCGGCGCGCGATCTTCAACGCGGGCGGCTGGCGGATAAAAAGTCACCTGACGTGGTGTGTAACGCGGATATGCGCGTGGGGGAAGTGCGTAAGTTCTGCGGGTTGCAAGACGAAGGTCAGAGGTTGATGCGTGCGGCGATGAGTCAGATGAACTTGTCGGCGCGGGCGTATCATCGTATTTTGAAATTGGCGCGCACAATCGCGGACTTGGCGGGGAGCGAAGACATTCAATCCGCGCACCTGGCGGAGGCGTTGCAATATCGTCCGAAATTGATGCTGGGGTAATAGCGGAAGAGCAATCAGGTATCGGCGGTGCAATCACAATCATGAAACTTCAAACCCGCTATATTCCCTTACTTTTTCTCGCCATGCTTGCCATGTTCTTTGCGCTCTGGGCGGGGCTGATGCGCCTCGGCTGGCAATTGCCCGCGTTGACTCCTTCGCTTGCGCTCGCGCACGGTCCGCTGATGATCTCTGGATTTTTGGGGACGCTCATCACGCTGGAGCGCGCCGTTGCCATGCAGAGAAACTGGATGTGCCTGCCTCCGCTTCTTGCTGGACTGGGATGGCTGGTGACTGTCCTCATGCCTTCTCCTCCACTGGGACCGATTCTCCTCACTCTCGCCAGCCTCGGCGGGGTTGCCATTCTGATCGAGATGACGCGTCGCGAACCTGCTTCGCACACTATTACCATGTTGCTTGGTATGTTGGCATGGTTTACAGGTAACCTACTTTGGCTGTTCGGCTGGCAGATATTTCAGGTGGTTTTCTTCTGGCAGGCGTTTCTAGTTCTCACGATTGCAGGTGAACGATTGGAGTTGAGCCGTGTCCTGCGTCCTTCAAACAAAAGTCAAATCTTGTTTGGAGGTATTGTCCTCATCTTTCTTGCAGGCATCATCGTTTCTGTTTTCAATTCTCAAATCGGAACACGTCTGAATGGCGCGGCATTGCTTTTTCTTGCGCTTTGGTCAGTCAAGAATGACATTGCATGGCGCAACCTGAACCATAAACTTCCGCTCACGCGTTACATTGCGCATTGTCTCGCATTAGGGTTCGTGTGGCTCGGCGTCGGCGGGGGATTAAGCTTGTTGTTTGGCGCGCAGGTTGCAGGTCCAAGATACGATGCGGTTATGCATGTCGTCTTCGTGGGCTTTGTCATTTCGATGATCTTCGGTCACGCGCCGATCATCTTCCCCGCCATTCTGGGCGTGCCGATCAATTTCCAGCCTGCGTTTTA
>CAYPCK010000071.1:6501-8341 GCA_964409185.1 uncultured Anaerolinea sp.
GCGCGGCTGACGATGGAACTGATGGGCGCGCGCAGGCGAACGGGTTGGAAGTTTAGCAGTTCGTCATCGGGCATGGTTTGGTAGGCTTGCAGTTGGGCGAAGTAGTGGCGGGATTCGGTTGGGGCGTGGATCAAGGCGCGTTGGCGTGAATCCAGTTTTGGGGTAATGCGAAGCGTCTGTTCCGTTTTCACGTCAATGAAGGTGGCGGCGATTTTTCCGTAGTCTTCGATGCGCAGGGTGCGGTGTCCAATTGAACAGCCAGTGGCGGCTTCGAGACCGTCTGCGAAACAGCCGTCGGTTTCGGAGATGATGAGGAGGCGTTTATCGTAACGTGGAAGTTCCAACCCCAAAGCAGACGCGCCTGCCAACCCAATGCGCGCGCCCAATACCTGGCGCGGACATAGATGCGTGTGACGTGACGATGAGATGGCAAGGATTTGTTGAAGGTTGTTCATAAGTGTTCTCTGAAATCACGCACCCTCACCCTAACCCTCTCCCGTTGGGAGAAGGGTCGGGGATGAGGGAGAAAAGGCGCATAACATCCTAACTCAGTCGCTGGCGGTTGTGAAATCCAAACGATGCTCGAGATCGGGTGAAGCCTTTTGTAACAGACTCATCACGGTGATGTGCAACCAGCCGAAGCTGACTGCTGTGATGACAAACATAAGAAAGAACGTGGATTGCGGAACGAAGGTCAGTTGGTAAAACCATGCGAACATGGGTGGCAGAAAGAAACCGCCCAACGCGCCCAACATGCCAACCAGCCCGCCGACCGCGCCGACATCATGCGGAAAATATTCGGGGATGTATTTGTACACGGCGGCTTTGCCAACGCCCATGCACACACCGACAATGAAAACCCAAAACGTAAACCACGCGGCGTTCATCGAAAATGTGAACGCTTCACGCTGACCGCTGGGGTCAACGCTGGTGGGAACGTTGAGAACGAGGGTTGCGCTGGGCAGTGAAAGGAAAAGACACGCCGCAAGCATGAGCCCGAAAACCCAATACATGATGCGGCGCGCGCCGAATTTATCAGAGAGATAGCCGCCGATGGGGCGCAACAAACTGGCGGGGAAGATGAACAGCGTGGTCAACAATGCGGCATGTTTGAGTTCCAAGCCGTACACGTCCACATAATATTTGGGGAGCCAGACCGAAAGCGCAACATACGCGCCGAACACCACCACGTAATACAAACTGAATCGCCACACGCGAATATATTTCAAAGGCTTGAGCATTTCTTTCATGGGACGGTCTGCGCCAGGGGTGATGTCTTGTTTTGGAGTGAAGATCCACATGGCAAGCGCCATCACGGCCAACAGGGCGGAATACAAAAACGGGACGAATCGCCAGCCGCCTGGAATGACTCCGCTGGCGAGCCCTGCCGCGGGAACCAAAGCGATCAAGGTCGGACCGATGAGCTTAGTCACGGATGCCCCGACATTTCCCGCGCCGAAAACGCCCAGCGCAAATCCCTTTTGTTCAGCGGGATACCATGCCGAGTTCCACGAGATGCCAATCGAAAAGGAGTTGCCCGCCATGCCGACAAAGAACGCCCAGATCATTAGCTCGGTGTACGTGTCTGCGCGGCTGACCATATAGGATGGAACGATGGTCGCTAAGATCAGCAACGTGAAGACTTTACGTCCGCCGAAGCGATCGGCAAGAATGCCAAAGAGCAGACGCCAAAATGAGCCGTTCAAAATGGCGATGGCGGCGAGCCAACTGAGTTGCACGTCGGTTAATCCCAACTCTTTGCGGATGGGAATTCCCAGCACGCCGAACATCAACCAGACCCGGTACGCGATCCGCGGGTTCTTCGACGAGCGACACAACC
>CAYPCK010000072.1:0-8331 GCA_964409185.1 uncultured Anaerolinea sp.
GCGGCGAGTGTGGCGATCGCAAGAAAAACGAAGAACCGACGCGTGTCTGCATCCTGCCAGATCTTGCGGAATGCCTCGCCAAAATGAAGCGTGGATTCGGCGTTGCCGGCGCGCGGGTTTGCATAACGGCGCTCGATGCCCGCGACGGCAAAGAACCAAAAGAACGCGCTGATCGCCATGACGGTCAATGACACCGACCAAAAGGCTTCGACGCTGAATTCGCGCATGGCTCGTCCGAGGCTGATCGCGGCAATGGGAAACATCACAATGAGCGCGGTTTCCATCACGGAAACGGCAAACCCTTGTCGTCGTTTCGGAACCGAATCTCTGACCATCGCAAGGAAGTTTCCGCCGGAGAGTAATGTCCCCGTGCCGTACATGAGGAAACACAGGACGGCGATGAGCCAGCCGCTCATATCGTTATGATTCGCGGCAAAACGTGAAAGGCTGAGAGGCAGAAGCGGATAGGAAAGAACGATGAGCGCCCGTCCCGCCCAGACGTACGGCGTGCGATGAAAGCCGAACCATGGGCGCGTATCGGACCAATATCCCGCCAGCAGGCTGAGCGGGGCGAGCAAATATCGCAATGCGATCAGCAACCCAACAGGCGTGGCGTTCATCCCCAATTCGTTGATCATGATGCGGTTCCAGATGCTGGTGACGAGGATGTCGCCCAGCGCCGAGCCGATCTGGAACGTGGAGAGGCGCAGTAATCGCGAAAAACGATAGTCCCCTTCTGATACTCCTGCCGGTACCGCCGCCGCTTCGGAGGATATGGTGTTCATGATTGTGTCCCGCGCCTAGCGCATGTCGCGTTCGTGACCGTAGACTTTGTGGCTGGGTCGGCGTTCCAGAATTTCCGCCTTGCCCCAATCGGTCACCTGCTTGAACACATCGCTTTGAACAAAAGCGCTGAAAGCGTCTCTCGATGACCATTCCGAAATGATCGCGTAGGAATTCGGTTCGCGCACGCGATGATAGAGATAGCTTTTTATGTGTTCGGGAGTCTTGGAAAGCAGGTCAAGGACCTTATCCACCGCCTCTTCGAACGTTTTTTCCTTGCCGAGTATGACATCGTAATAAAGTCCGACGGTAACCATGTTGCATGGATCTCCTTGTAGACGGGGTTACGAATACGAATTGAATTTTATTCACAAACGGATGATCTCACAAGTGACTTGTCCAGGTTTTGTAACCATTCCGCTGACTGCTGTGCGGCGGTTTATTGCGAGGGTTGAATTTCCACGAAGGCGCTCATTCCCCAACGCAGCTGGGCGGGGAGTTCTTCGAGGGTGATCGTGACGTTGAAATAAACGCCGGAGCCGGGCGCGTTTTTGAGGGCGACGTTCGTCACCTTGCCGGTGACCACGGTGTCTGGGAGCGCATCAAACGTGACGCTGGCTGTATCGCCGATCAGCACGCGGGCGGCATCCACTTCGTTTAGGTCGGTGGTTTGCACCTGTAAGGTGGATAGGTCGGCGATCAGAAGGACAGGCACGCCCGGCGAGACCATTTCCCCGGAATTGACATACGTTTCCACGATTACGCCGTCGAAGGGGGCAAATATCTTGGCTTGATTGAGCACGGTCTCGATCGCGGAGATGCGTGTTTTTGCCGCGATGACCTCGGGCGAATTTTCAATATCCAAGAGACGATCCAGGTTGCGTTGCGCATCGGCAAGCAAATTCTTTTTGAGTTCCAGGTCTTCGTCCGCCTTGGCGATCGTCGTCTTGTCCGCGTAACCCTGATATTTTTTTGTGACAGGCACCTCGACGACGCCGAACGGCGTGCGCTCCTCTTTGGTGATGATTTCCGTAATCGTGATCGGATCGTCGAGCGACTCGCGATATTCGAAGGCTTTGTCGTAGGCGTCCTGCGCGGCGCGGAGCGCGATGGTCGCCTGCGCCAGCGCTGTTTTTGAAGCGAGCAACTCGTCGAGCGATTGTTGCGCGAGGACCAGATCCGCCCGGGCGTTGATCAACGACTGGGGCAGGGCATTCTCCGGCACCGAGGCAAGCAGGTCGCCCCGTTCTACCTTGTCTCCCACGCGTACGTGGAGGTCAACTGTTTGCGCGCCGACCATGAAGGCGATGCTTGCCCATTTTTCCGCGACGATCTCCGCAGACGATGTGATCGCCTGATTGTCCACAGGGAAAATCGGGGCGGATTCGGTGACGGTCGGTTCTTCGCTTGCCGATGCGCCGCACCCGGTGAGGACGACGGAAGTGATAAGAAATAATAAGAATAGGATTGGATATTGCGGTTTCATTTTCGCTTTCCGTATTTTGTTGATCTAGATTCCTTCCCAGGCTAATTCACATCGCGCAGCCTGCAGGCGGCAGGCGGCATGGAACATCGGCGGGAAATTAATTATTGCACTCGAAGCAGGACTTTGCCGTCGCTCCACAACTCTTCGAGGTCGTAATAGTCTCGCTGGTCCGGCGAAAAAAGATGCACGACCACGTCGCCGAAGTCCATCACCAGCCAGCCTTCCTGCGACTTGCCCTCCACGCGCCCTTTTTTCTTGAAATCCGTTTTGGTTGCTTCGAGTACGCCCTTGGCAAGCGCGTCCAGCATGCGGTCGCTGGTGCCGTTGCACAGGATGAAATAGTCGGTGAAGGAGGCGATATCCTTGATGTCGAGGAGCAGGATGTCTTCGGCTTTCTTATCCTCCAGTGCTTCGATGATCTTATGGGCAAGTTCGAGAGTTTTCAGGTTTCACCTCTATAATTTTTTATCCGTTGGTTGAGGAGGGCGAAGCCCGTATCGAAACCAACTGGTACGCATATAAAATATTATATATCCATGGTGGTCTCGATACGCTCCTTGTTTCACTCGTCGCTACTCGACCACCAGTGATTTCAGCGGCGAGGAGAAAAGTTTTGTGTACACTGCGCCGCCAGGTTTCAGGTCGCTTTTGACTAGTCTATCTTCGTTGCTTCGAGCGCCTGGCGGATTTTGTTACGGTCGGCGGATGATGCATTCTGTTTGACTCGCGCGATCGTCAGATGCGGGGAAAAGGCGCGGGATTCAGATGGGAATCCCAGTCGCGCGCCAACAGACTCGATGGCTTTGTACAACGCGTCCAACCCCGTTTCGGCTTGGGCGCCCACCCAAAGGATGCGCGCCATTTTGAAATTGGGGAAGGAACCGAATCCCTGCACACGGAGGTCGAACGCCGGGGTTATCCCGGCTTCTGCGGGTAACAAGCGGGTCAAGTCATCGGCTTGCGTTGGCGGGATGTCCCCGAGAAACTTTAGGGTAAGGTGGATGTTTTCAGCGGGAGTCCAGCGGACAAGGCGACCGAGTTCCTTTTGGAGGTTCGCAGTGGATTGCCGGATGGCGAGTTGAATTGTGGGCGGAATTTCGATGGCGACGAAACAACGGATCGGGTTCATGAAATCAATCGGCGAGCGCGCGGGTCACTGCTTCTTTTAGTTCCTGGAATCCGACGGGTTTGGTCAGGTAGATCTTGGCGCCTGCCTCGATGCCGCGTTTGACATCGGCTGGGGTGCCCTTTGCCGAAACAACCACAACGGGTATCTTTGCCAGATCGGGGTTGTGGTGCATGTGATGCAGGATATCCAGCCCCGAAATGCCCGGCATCATAATATCCAGGATGATGAGGTTGGGTTTTTCCGCGGCAATCATGTCAATTGCGGGAGCGCTGGACGAAGTTTTGAGCACGCGGAATCCGTTTACCCGCATCATTTCTGCGAAAAGTTCGGCGGCGTCCTCTTCATCTTCGATGATGAGCACGGTCTTGTCGGTCATTGAAAATAACGATAGCACAGGAAAATGGATTGTGCAAGGTGTAAGAATTCGACGGTGGTGATGTTCTAAGAAAGTGTCTGAAAACTACATTTCATGTCATTTTGAAAGACCGAAGGGAGCGAAGAATCCCTTCTCCCGCTGAAGCCTTACAGGCGAATCAGAATGACATGATCGAGTAAGGTGATTATGACTTTTCAGACACTCTCAAATAGTTACAACGATATGGAGAATCTAAAGATTGAATTAACCGAATTCCGCAGGGAAAAAGATGAGTTCTTTGCGCGCCACCCGCAAAGTCCGTTGACGCCGGAGCAGAAGCGCGGCTTCCATGGTTTGCGGTATTTTGAAGAGAACGACGCTTTGAGGCTGGAGGTGCAAGTCGAACGGTTTCCGGGCGAGCAACCCGTGATGATGCAAACCTCCACGGGAGGCGTGCAGGAATATACGCGCCATGGACGGTTCAAACTTCAGGTGGATGGACAGGAAGCCGAACTTACCATCTACCGCGCCAATGATGGATACTTTCTCCCCTTTGTCGATTCGCTGGCGGGAGCAGAAACGTACCCCGCCGGGCGTTACCTCGAACCGGAGCCT
Organism: uncultured Anaerolinea sp.; assembly: GCA_964409185.1. Lineage (GTDB taxonomy): Bacteria > Chloroflexota > Anaerolineae > Anaerolineales > Villigracilaceae > Defluviilinea. The sequence continues at coordinate 4,369 of CAYPCK010000072.1, forward strand.
TTGCCCGGGGTCCGCTTTCTTGTGGATTTCAACATCGCCTATAACCCGTATTGCGCGTACAACGATATGTGGTCCTGCCCGATTACCCCGGCGGAAAACCGCTTGAAGGTGCCGATCCGGGCTGGTGAGAAGTTGTTCCATGCCTGAGACAACCTCTCCCGGCGGAGGAGAAATCAAAACCGACAGGTAGCGTCTGTCGGTATATTATTCTTCAGACCCTTTGACAACATCCAGCAAGGCTTCGTATTCCTCGCAACAGTCGGGGCATAGGTCGAGGTGTTCGCGTATGAACGGCATGAACTGCGCGGCATCGTGGCTTTCCACTTCGTGTTCCACGTATTCGTCCAGTTTGGCGTAGATCTCGTCGCAGGTTAATTCCTCGGAGCGCGCCTCTTCCAGCACGCGCAGGAATCCGAGCACCGCCTCGTTCGGGAGTTCCTGTTTGACGCCGAGGCTGGCGCGGATGCGATGGACAAGGTCTTTGATGTTCATGGTTGCGATGTGTTTGACGGTCAGGCTTGAATCAATCTTACTTTTGCTCGAACAACGCGAGTACCTCGTGCGGGGCGATATCTTCCATGGACAGGCGGTTTTTGAGCCGTACGCGCGCGTCGTGCAGAAGTTTGTATAACGCGTTGCGGTTGGTCTTGAGTTTGCGCGCCGCGTCCTCCATCGGCATGTCGCGGACGCCGAGGAGGACAAGCGCCTCGCGCTGGCGGTCGGTCAACTCTTCTTCAATGATGCGTCGGACGCGCGTGAGCATGTCGGCGCGCTCTGCCGAGGTTTCCGGTCCCGCCTGAGAATCGGCGAGCAGGCCGGGAGGGGGAGGCGCGTCGTCATTTTCGGTGAGTTCGTCCAGCGAGGAGTCGCGCCAGCGTTTGCGGCGCAGTTCGGTGAGCGCGATCCGCACGGCGATCTTGTGCACCCAGGTGGTAAACTGACTGCGACCTTCAAAGGTGTTGAGTTGGTCCAGCACGCGAAGCAGGGTTTCCTGCGTCACTTCTTCAACGAGGGACGGAAATTGCGGCTGTTCAGGGGATAGCCAGCGCGAAAGGGCATACGGCAACCCTTTTTGGATGACAGCGCGCAAATCCTCGAGGGCGGCTTCGCGCGCGGAACCCGAATCACGCAGGTCGGCAAGCCATTGTTCGTTTGTCCGTGTTGACATGATGGAAAATTATAAAGCAGGTTTGAAAGGAGGGATGTCTTTTCTTACAACTCTCTTATCCGGCAGAATGATTTAACGATGTCTCCAGATATTCTTGCCAGAATCAAAACGAGCCTTGAGGCTCGTTTTTGTGGGCGCACATCGCGAAGCACTCAACCCCCCCCGGGAAAACCAAACGAGCCTCTTGCGGCTCGTTTATTTTGTGGGCGCACAGGGACTCGAACCCCGGACTTCTACTGTGTGATAGTAGCGCTCTAACCAACTGAGCTATGCGCCCGTTCAACATATTTTGTTGGCGTGACGGCATTATAGCCGAGATGATATTCTTCCGCAAGTTACGGCGGCGGCAACACGTCCCACGGGTTGACCCAGGAAGAGATGGCGCGAATCTCGAAGTGCAAATGCGACCCGCTCGAACGCCCGGTGTTGCCGATGATGCCGATCAAATCTCCCTGCCCGACGCTTTGTCCACAACCCATGCTGATCCCGCTCAAATGCGCGTACAACGACTGGAAATTGTTGCCGTGATCCACCATGATCATGTTGCCATACCCGTAATTGTTCCAGCCCGCATATACGATCACGCCCGCGTCGGTGGCGTAGACGCCTTCGCCTTCGTTGCCGGCGATGTCAATGCCCCAATGATTGGTGCCGGGCGAATAATCGAACCCGGATAGCCTGTGGTTACTTGCGGGCCAGACGAACGTGCCGAAGCCCACTGCGCCTCCTGTCACCGGTTCGCAGGCACCGGGTCCGAGCACGCGCGCTGAGGCTGGGTTTTCACGCGTGACGCCTAGCGGCGCGCTCCACGAAATGAACTCGCGTTTTCCGCCCGGCACGATCAACCAGGTGCCCGGCGCAATGTTGGGGTTGGCGAAATCACCGATGGCGTCCGGGTCCAACCCATTCGGCGCGTAGTTGATGATATCTTCCGGCGTCACACCGTAATATGATGCCACGCCGTTCAACCCCTCGCCTTGCTGCCATTCGTGATAGGTGCCATTGACGGGCAGAATGCTCAACTCCTGCCCCGGCTTTAGCGAATGCGGGTCATCGAGCAGAACATAATAATTGCTCCATAACACGGTCTGCGGTTCGACCCCAAAGTTTTGCGCGATGCCGAAAATCGTATCGCCCTCGACCACGGTATAGGTGATGACCTCCTGGCGCGGGCGCGACGGGATGGTGGTATGCACCTGCGCAAGGCGCGGGACCCCGCTGAAGGAATTGTCACCGCCGATCGACTCGATTCCAGCCACGATTACAGGCGCCTCGGTTGCCTCCGCGTTAACCGCCGCCTCGGCCGCAGGACTCTGGTTGAAAAATAAACGCACCAGCCATACCGCCGCGCTGATCAACGCCACCGATAACACCAGCGTGCCGATGCGGAGCAACGATTCGCCCAACCCGATGCCGATCAGGGTTTCGCTAATTCGAGTAATAAAACCACGGTTCCCGTTGTTGTTCATGAATGGTCCGTTTCCGTAATCATCATATCATGCAAAAAAAATCGACGTCAATCATTCCACCTCGACGCTAACCTGACATTAAGCCGCTGACCTGCGTACGGCGGGGTAGAACGCCTGGATCCCGCCCAAACATAACAAACAAGCCATTCCGCAAAGGAACGCTGTGGATTGCAGGGAGTAACGCTGGGTCATCCACCCGACCAACAAACTGCCGAACGGAGCAATGCCCTGAAACGACCATAGATAAATACTGAATACGCGGCCCCTCACCTCATCGGACACTTGTGTTTGGAGCAGGGTGGTCATGGTGGCGAACTGCGTTACGCCGCCCCAGCCCATCAAGACGACGAGAAGGATGGCTGTCGAAAGACGGTCGGCGAACGCGATTCCTAACAGCCCGGTAATGAATGCTGATTCCCCCAAAATCAGCCGTCCGCCTCTCCCCTGCGACTGATTGTTCAACGCGAGCGTTATCGCCGCCGCGAGGGCGCCAACACCCATGGCTCCATACAAAGCGCTGTTGCGGGCATCCACGATGGATTTGGTGTCTCCCATTTGCGCCAACACGTCTTTTGCCAGCACCGGAATCTGTTGCATCACCGGCATGCCGAATAAACCCAGAATGGCGGCGAGCAGGATGATGGCGGCGATTCGTCCGTTCGACGCGATATACCTGCCTCCATCCAGAAAATCCTGCGTGATGGATTGATTCGATCTCGTCAGTTCGACTTTGTGCCTTAATTTGACGAACGACAACCCGAGAATGATCGCTCCAAAACTCAGCGCATTCATTAGAAAAATCCACCCTTCACCATTGCTGGCAGGTAAGCTCAAAAGCAGGGGAGCCGTAAGCGCGGGACCCAGCACGCGTGAGATATTGAACGCCGTGGATTGCAAGGCGATCGCGTTGGGAAGGTCCTCCCTGCCGACCAGTTCGATCAGCATGGATTGTCTGGCGGTGATCTCAAAGGTGATCGCAATGCCCAGAACCAGCGAGAGAATCGCAATCTGCCAGATTTGGATTCGCCCGGCCAGCGTCAACCCGGCAAGGATGAGCGTATCAGCCATCATCACAACTTGAAGGACGATGACGGTCTTGCGTTTGTCCCAGCGTTCGATCAACACGCCCGAGGGGAACGCGAGAAAAAACGTCGGCAGGGTAAGCGCGAACCCAATGAGACCCAGGTCGAAAGGGCGTCCGCTGATGCGATAGGCGAGGAGCGGTTGGGCGGTATTCTGCATCGAGGTCCCGATTAACGACAGTAGATGCCCCAGCCAAAAGATGGCAAAGTCGCGCGATGCCAGCGCCGGGAAGCGCCCCGCCAA
>CAYPCK010000073.1:0-8266 GCA_964409185.1 uncultured Anaerolinea sp.
GATCGCGGTGGATGCCAGCGACGAGTTTTTCTCCGCGCTCAAGGGCGCGACCGAGCCGGAGCAAAAGCGAAAAATCGTCGGCGAGAAATTCATCCGCGTGTTCGAGGCACAGGCAAAGCAACTCGGTCAGCCGAAGTTCCTAGTGCAGGGGACGATCTACCCGGATGTCGTCGAGTCGTCCGCGCCGGATCGAAACAAGGCGGAGAAGATCAAAACGCATCACAATGTCGGCGGTCTGCCGGAGGATATGCAGTTCGAACTGGTCGAGCCGTTGCGTTATTTGTTCAAGGATGAGGTGCGGGCTGTGGGTGAAGCGCTGGGGTTGCCGGAGTCGCTGGTGTGGCGGCAGCCATTCCCGGGTCCGGGGTTGACCGTGCGCTGTCTAGGCGAAGTGACGCGCGAGCGTGTGTCCCGTCTGCGGGAGGCGGATGCGATCCTGATCGAGGAATTGTCCCATGCGGGATTTCTAGGAAAGAAAACAGAAACATCACAGGCGTTCGTTGTTTTACTGCCCGTGCGTTCGGTGGGCGTGATGGGCGATCAGCGGACGTACCAGGAGGCGGCGGCGATCCGCGCGGTGACGACCGAGGATTTTATGACCGCCGATTGGGCGAGACTGCCGCACGACTTGCTGGCGCGGGTGTCCAGCCGCATCGTGAACGAGGTGGAGGGAATCAATCGCGTGGTGTATGATATTACCAGTAAGCCGCCTGCAACGATCGAATGGGAATGATTTCGATTTACGATTGACGATTGGCGATTGATGATTTTTTTCAGGAGGCAGGATGAATTTTGAAATCGGGGAAGTGTTATCGCGTTCGGCGCGGATCACGTGGAGGCATAAATCGTTTTGGGGGTTGGTCATCCTGCCGATGTTGATCTCGTTCCTGGCGATCCCGTTCTATTTTATACCGATCATCATTGAAATTAGTTCGCCGGAGTCGCCGTCGTTCCTGGACAACCCGGTGTTCATCCTGTTTTTCTTTGTCTTCCATGTAATCTTCATCCTGATCGCTTTCTTGCTGATGGCTTACGGCTATTCGGCGCTGACGTTGGGCATCGTCCGCGTGGAGCGCGGCGAGGAGGGCGCGTCCTTCAAACAGTTATTGCAAGACGGCAGGAAATATTTCCCGCGCATGCTGGGGGTGATGCTGTTGATCCAATTCGGGGTTGGGCTGGTCTTCTTCGCCCTCTTCGCCTGCATGGCATTGTTCGGCATGGTCACGGCGGGGATTGGGTTCATCTGCATCCAACCGTTCTTTATTGTTCTTTACCCGGTGATGATGATGGTCTACGCGTTCATGGAACAGGCGCAAGCCGCGGTCGTGGCGGATGAATTGGGAGTGATGGACGCGCTGACCAAAGGCTGGGAATTGCTGAAGGCAAATTTCTGGCGGCTCGTGCTGGTCTCGCTGGTGATCTACCTCGGAGCCAGTTTTGTCAGCAGTCTCGTCGTCGTGCCGTTCATGTTCCCGCTCTTTTTCCTTCCGTTTTTTCTCGAATCCAATAACTTCGACCCGACCGTCCTTGGGATTGCGGCCGGCGGGTACATGCTCTTCCTCTTCCCGCTGATGGCGCTGGTGCAGGGAATTACCATCACTTTCATCAAATCCACGTATACCATCGTGTACCTGCGTTTGACCGGTTCGCCCAAGACGCCTGTCGCGGTCGAAGCGGCGGCATAAAAGGAGACAGTATGAATTTCAATTTTGGCGAAGTGCTCACCCGCGCGTGGCAGATTATCTGGAAGCATAAAGTGCTCTGGATCTTCGGCATACTCGCCAGTTGCGGACAGAGCAGTAGCAATTTCAATTCGAACTCCAGCAGTGGAGGCGGTGATGGTGGCGGGTTTGGTCAATCACCTGACCTGCCGCCGCAATTCTTCCGCTGGATGCAAATCATCGAAGAAAACCTGACGACCATTCTGATCGTCTTCATCGCGCTGACCTGCATCATCGTGATCGTTGCCACCTTCCTCGGCGTGATTGGCAGGGTCGGGTTGATCCGCGGCACGGCGCAAGCCGAAGGCGGCGCGGAAAAGTTGATCTTCGGTGAATTGTTCAGCGGGAGCGTGCCGTACTTCTGGCGCGTGTTCGGCTTATCGTTGATCCTTGCCGTTCCGGCGATCGTCATTGCCGTCGTGTTTGCGGCGGTTGTCGTCGGCGCGGCGTTTTCCGCGGAGAGCGGTAGCGATGCGGGGTTGGTGGGTTTGCTTGCCACAGCGCCGCTACTCATCGGTTGCATCTGCCTGCTCTACCCGGTCCTGCTTGTGCTGGGCGTGATCTTCCGACAGGCAGAGAGCGCGCTGGTGCTCGAGGATCTCGCGGTCATGCCCGCCATCTCGCGCGGCTGGGAGGTCTTCAAGAAAAACCTCGCCACCCTCATCATCATGGCGATCATCCTCGGCGTCATCGGGTTGATCGTGGGCATCGTCATCGCCGTACCGATCTTCCTGATCGTATTCCCGGCGGTCATCGCCTTCGCCCTCAGCGAGGGACAAAACATAACACCGCTCATCCTCATGGGCGTTTGCTTCTGCCTGTTCATCCCGGTCGCCTGGCTCGTGCAGGGCATCGTCACCAGCTACACCGAATCCGCATGGACGCTGACCTACCTGCGCCTGACTAAACCGCAGGATGCCGCGCCGGCTGTCGTTGAGGCAAATGCGTAGACTGCTCCCGCTTCTCCTCGGCTTCTGCCTGCTCGCCTCGCCTTCGGCATTTGCGCGCGCCCAAACCGCCGCCTACGCCGAGATCATCAGCGTGGACGCGCAGAACTTCCCGCAGGTCTCCGCCCTGTTGGATGTGTTCAACGCCAACGGCGGCTTCGAATCGAACCTGCCCGCCTCGAGCCTGACGATCTACGAGGATGGCGTGGCGCGCCCCGCCGGCACCTTGACCCAGCTCGAAGTACCGGTCCAGATCGTAGTGGCGGTCAACCCCGCCCCCGCGCTCGACGTGCGCGACTCGAACGGGCATTCGCGGTTTACTGGCGTCGTCAACGCGCTGGAAGCGTGGGCAAACGCCCAACCCAGCGACTCGCGCGACGATATGAGCCTCGTCTCGCTTTCGGGTTCGCTCATCACCCACGGTTCGGTGCGCGATTGGTTCGTGAGTCTCGGCTCGTTCAAGCCGGATTTTCGTAAATCCACCCCCAACCTGAATACCCTATCCCTCGCGCTCGATACCGCCTCCCTGCCGGTCACACAGCCGGGCATGAAACGCGCGATTCTCTTCATCACGCCACACCTCGAAGACCCGAACATCGACAACACCATCACCCCGTACATCCAGCGGGCTGTTCAATCGAAGGCGCGCGTCTTTGTCTGGTTCGTGGATGCGGAGGAGGAGTTCGCCTCCCCCAGCGCCAACGCGTTCAAATCGCTCGCCCTGCAAACGAACGGCTCGTTCACCGCCTTCTCCGGCATCGAACCGTTGCCCGACCCCGCCATCTACTTCGCGCCGTTGCGGCAGGTCTATTCGCTCACGTACACGTCCGGGCTTGCCACGCCGGGCGATCATTCGCTGGGGATTTACGTTGAAACGCCTCAGGGACAAATCCCCGCGCTGGATAAAACCTTCAGCGTGGATATCCAACCGCCCAACCCGATCTTCGTCGCGCCGCCGCTGCAGATCACGCGCCAGCCGCCCGCCGACGATCCGTACAACACCGAGGTGCTGACGCCCGCGATACAGGTTATTGACATCATTGTCGAATTCCCGGACGGGCACAAACGCAACCTGACGCGCACCACTTTGTTTGTAGACGGCGTCATCGTCGCGGAAAACACCAAACCGCCGTTCGACCGTTTCGTCTGGGACCTGACGGTATACGCAGATAGCAGTCAACACACGATCATGGTCGAAGCCGAGGATGCGCTTGGGCTGAAAAAATCGAGCATCGGCATCCCCGTCACATTCACGGTGATTCGGGCGCCGCGCGGGGTGCAGGCTCTGTTCGCCCGCTACAGTTCGTACCTCATCCTCGGCGCGATCGGGCTGGCGGGCATTGCCCTGCTGGGAATCCTCCTGCGCAGCCGCACGCCCCGCAACCCCGCGCCGAAGGAACGCAAGACTAAACCAAAGTTCGAGGACCCTCTCACCCAGCCCGTTGCGTCATTGACGGCTCCCACAGTTTCCGCTACAAAGAAGGCGAAAACCGAGCCGCGCCGCGGCCGGTGGCTGACCGCCAAACCCGCGCGAACGGACGATGCGCCCGCCTCTCTTGTGCGCCTCGTGAACGGAGGCGAACCCGCCAGCATCGCGCCGATCCTCCTCGCCGAAAACGAGATGACCTTCGGCACCGACCCGGTGCAATCCATCCGCGTGCTGGACGACCCGTCCATTTCGCCGTTGCATGCCCGCATCAAACGGGCGGAGGACGGTGTTTACACGATATACGACCACGGCTCGGTGGCGGGGACGTGGGTGAACTTCGACCCGGTCCCGCGCGAAGGGCGGCGGCTCGCCCACGGCGATCGCATCCACTTTGGAGGGCTGGTCTACCGCTTCGACGTGAAGCAAGCCCCCCCGGCGTCTGAACCGAGGGTTATATCCCAAAAGTAAGGGCGGGGTGACCCCGCCCCTGACGTATAATGTGACCATTCAATGATGAAACGCACCGCGCGCGCGCATTTGAACGTCGAAGCCCAGAGCCATGCCGGCATGACCGGCAAGAACAATGAGGATCGCTACGCGGTCGCATCGTTCGTCCTCACCAGCGGCGAACGGACACCGGTACTCTTTGCCGTGCTTGCCGACGGCATCGGCGGGCACCGCGCGGGGGAGGTTGCCGCTGAATTGGCGGTGAATCACATCATGGACGTGGTGGCAAAAAGCGACGGGCGTCAGATCCGCCGCGCCATCGAAGATGCCGTGGCGGACGCCAGCAACGCCATCGCCGCGCATTCCGCTTCGAACGACAATCTCAAAGGGATGGGCTCTACCTGCGCCACCGCGTGGATCGTGGGCGACCGGTTGCACACCGCCTCGGTGGGCGATTCGCGCATTTACCTCCTGCGCGGCGGCAAGATCCAGCAACTAACCGTGGACCACACCTGGATTCAGGAAGCGCTCGATAAGGGAATCATCACGCCGGAAGCGGCGCGCGAGCACCCGAACGTGCACGTCATCCGCCGCTACCTCGGTTCGGCAGTGCCGCCCGAACCGGACTTCCGCTTGAAACTCTCGAAGGAGGAATCGGACGAGCAAGCCGAGGCGCACCAGGGGATGAAACTCCAGCCGAACGATGTAGTCTTGCTGTGTAGCGACGGGTTGACCGACCTGGTCTGGAACGATGAAATTTTAGACACCGTGAAATCGAAACCCAATCTGAAGGAAGCCGCCGAGGCGTTGATCGCGCTCGCTAACTCGCGCGGCGGACACGACAATATCACCATCGTGCTCATCTCGATCCCCGCCGATTACTCGTCGAAGCAGATCAAAAAGCAGGACTGGCTTTCGTGGTTGATGGGAGAGTGAGAACATGACCGTCAAACATTCCACCGATGTCGAAGCGAAGAAAGTCGCGGCGGGCAGGGATACGACCATTCAAGTGCTGATCTCCTCGCAGGAGGGACCGAACTTTGCCCTGCGGAAGTTCTCGATGCAAACCGGCGGCGGGATGCCGCGTCACACCAACCTGGTGGAACACGAGCAATACGTGTTACGCGGCGAAGCGACCATCACCATCGGTAACGAGACGCATCACGTGAAAACGGGCGATGTGGTCTTTATCCCCGAAGGCGTGATCCATTCGTATGAAAATACAGGGGGGGAGCCGTTTGAGTTTCTGTGCATCGTCCCCAACAAGGAAGATAAGATTACACTCGTGGATGAAAATAATTGTTGAATCTGAAGGGGCGGATCGCGATCCGCCCCTTCAGATTTTATAACGGCTGTTTCGCAGGCACCCCCGACTTGCGCGGATAGTTGACCGGCGTCGCGGCGACCTTGTCCGCCAGCACGAGGTAGCGATCCTCCGCCACGCCCGGCAAATTGACCTTCACCAACTCACGTAAATTTCCGCCCAACAACTTCATCGCCTTCTCCGCGGACTGCGCCTCGGCGGGTCCGCTTTCGCCTTTTTGCGCGAGCATCGTCCCGCCGACGCGGACGAGAGGCAGAAGATATTCGCTCAAGACGTTGAGGTTTGCCACTGCGCGCGCGACCGCCACATCGTATTTCTCGCGGTGGCTCGGGTCTTGACCGACATCCTCGGCGCGCGATTTGATAACCTGCACATGTTCCAACCCTAACACGTTGACGACATGTTCGCAAAACATGGCTTTCTTGCCGACCGACTCGACAAGCGTCAACTTCAGGGTGGGGTATAAAATTTTGAGGGGAATGCCCGGAAAGCCGGCGCCAGTCCCCACGTCGATGAGAGAGGAGGGCGGAGACGCGCGAAGCGTCCACGCGAGCACGCAAGAAAATGAATCCAGAAAATGTTTCGTACGGATGGATTCCGCGTCGCGGATCGCCGTGAGATTGAACTTCTGATTCCAGTCCAGCAACTCTTTTTCATACGTCAGCAACGCCATCACCTGTCGCCCCGTGATATGGACGTTGAACAATTCCCGCGCCGCGCGGACGATGGTTTCCATTTAAAAAAATTATACCCCTCTCCCATTGGGAGAGGGGCAGGGGTGAGGGAAGTTGTTACTTCTTCACTTCTTTTTTTCTTCCACTTTGCCTTTCGCCTTCCCAAACCTGCGATACAACCCGCGCCCGCCGAGGAAGGCGAGGTAGAACGGAATGGCGATCAGGACCAACGCCGGCAGGTTGAACAACACGAAACGGATGAGAAACTGCGTGAAGCCCTGCGTGAAGTAGATCAGATCCTGGATGGCGTCGTTGGCGGTGCCTTGCAGTTTCCAGCCGCCGATCTCCACCGGTTGGACGGTCTCTTCGGCGATCAAGCGCACGCTCACCGCCGACAGGGCAACGGATTCATCGTAGTATTGGATCTGCCCCTTCAGCACTTCGATCTCGCTCTGGATGTACTGCAACTGTTGGTACACGGCAAGCACATCTTCGGTCTCGTCGGCGGCATCGAGGATCTCGAGCAGTTTCTTCTCGGCGGCTTGCCTGGCTTTGAGTTGCGACTGCAGATCCACGTAGACGCTGGTCACATCCTGCCCGGTGATGTTCTCGTAATCCACATCCACCGCGCCTTCCTTGATCGCGTCCAGCGCCTCATTCAACTTTTCAGACGGCACGCGGATGGTGATCGTCGCCTCGGGCACTTCGATGCTGTTCGGTCCGTAGTAGGTCTGGTACAGGTTCGACGAAACAACGAACCCGCCCATTGATTCGGCAAGTTTGGCGATCTCGTCCATGCGCGCCTTCGGGTCGGCGACTATGATGGCAAGGTCGGCGTTCTTGATGACGAGACGTTCCTGCGTCTGGATGTCTGCCGATTTAAACGTTTCCTCACTGGCAAGCGGAGCCGCGGCGTCGTAAAACGCAGGCTCAGCCGGCGCGCCGCCCCCGCCCACGCCATAACCGGGAAGTTCCTGCGAGACATAACTGAAGGTCTGCCCGACGCGAGGACCGAACAGGCTCATAAATACGGTTCCCACCAGCACAAACACCACCGACAAAATGATCAACATTGGGCGTTTCATTTCACTACTCCTTCGTAAAGTGACTTCTCTTCACAGACGAATCCCAACGCGCATTGTTCCCCGCTCGTCAATCTCCAATCTCTGGTCTCCAACCTCAATTCTCCACTTCGTGGTCTCGATACGTGGCGCCAAGGCGCCACTACTCGACCACCATCAATCCCAATTTCAATTCTCCATTCCTCCCAATTCTCAACTTCACAAATTACTTGATCCCGCCAGCAAGCTGGCTGATTCCAAATTTACCAACCTTCCACCAGCCTCACCGCGTGTTTCTCCGGCAGTTTCGCATTGCGGATGCGCTTCTGCACGGCGGGGATGTCGTACTTCACGCGGCGCGGCTCCCACGTCTTCGCCTCGGTGTCGTAGATGGCGTAGGCGGCGCGCGGGTCGCGGTCGCGCGGCTGACCGACCGAGCCGGGGTTCATGATCAGGCGCGGCTTCAGGGTCATCGGCTCGTTCACCTTGAGCGATTCCAGCGTCACGCGGTCGTTCTCTTCATGCATGCGGAACATGCACTGCAAGTGCGAATGCCCCACCATGCACCACGGCGTAGTAAAGTGGGCGAAATTAAGGCGCGCCGAGAGCGCGTTCAAAATATATTCCCAGACCGAATCGCGCGGGCTGCCATGCACAAGGCTG
>CAYPCK010000074.1:0-8176 GCA_964409185.1 uncultured Anaerolinea sp.
CTGGCAAATCCTGGTCGTCCTCGTCACCCTGGTGATCGCGGCTGTCTTGTTGTTCAGCCAGCAATCGCAGGATACGACCGTGGGCGGACCGATCGTGTCGCAACCCGAACAGGGCGGTGTGTACACCGAAGCGTTAGTCGGGTCGCTTGGGCGGTTGAACCCGCTGCTGGATTGGAACAACTCCGCCGACCGCGATGTGAACCGCCTGATCTTTAGCGGGCTTGTCCGCTTCGATGAGCGAGGCATCCCGCGCGCCGATCTTGCCGAGGCATGGGGTGTCGCGCCGGATGGAACGGTGTACAACTTCACCATCCGCGCCAATGCGGTGTGGCACGACGGTACGCCGGTCACCAGCGACGATGTGCTTTTCACCATCGAGCGGATGAAAAGCGCCGGCTCGCTGGCGCCGCAGGATATCAAAGAGTTGTGGGGGCGCATCGAAGTGATCAAACTCAACGACAAGAATCTCAAATTCACGCTCCCCGAGCCGTTCGTTCCGTTCATGGATTATCTGACCTTCGGCATTCTGCCCAAACATTTGCTCGAATCCACCCCGGCGGAGCAACTGCCCGACGCCCAGTTCAACATACAGCCCGTGGGCACGGGTCCGTATCGGTTCGATCATCTCATCGTGGAGAATGGTCAGATCACCGGCGTGGTGCTCGCCATCAACGAAAATTACTACGGCGTTGCGCCGTACATCGAACAGGTGGTCTTCCGTTATTACGAATCGTCCGCCGAGGCGATGGACGCCTACGAACAGGGGGATGTGCTGGCGGTGGGCCGCCTCTCCAGCGATTCCCTGCTGGGCGCGCTCGAAGAGCCGACTCTCTCCGTCTACTCGAGCCAACTCCCACAGATGAGTTTTGTGCTTTTCAATCTCAACAACCCCGATGTGGCGTTTCTGCAAAATGCAAATGTGCGCCGGGCGTTGATGCTGGGGCTGAACCGTTCGGTGATCGTCAATAAATTTTTACAAGGCCAGGCGATCATCGCCAACAGCCCGATCCTGCCGAGTTCGTGGGCATACTACGATGGCACCGAACATTTCGAATACGATCCCGAAGCCGCCGGCATTCTCCTCAAAGCCGAAGGGTATACCATTCCCGCCGGCGGAGGCGACGTGCGAGCCAAAGACGGCGTGCCGATGGCGCTCACCCTGCTCCACCCCGACGATGCCCTGCACACCCAGATCGCGCAGACGGTTCAAAGCCAGTGGGCGAAGATCGGCGTGCGCGTGGACTTGCAAGCCATGCCCTACGACCAACTCGTGCTGGATTCGCTCGCCTCCCGCGCCTTTCAATCTGCTCTTGTGGACCTCAACCTTTCCCGCACCCCCGACCCCGACCCCTACCCCTTCTGGCATCAAGCCGAATCCACCAGCGGACAAAACTACTCGGGTTGGGATAACCGCCCCGCCAGCGAATATCTCGAGCAGGCGCGCGTCACTGCCGATACCTCGTTGCGCGCGCGGTTGTACCGTAATTTCCAGGTGATCTTTGCAAAGGATTTACCGTCGCTGCCGTTGTACATTCCCGTCTATTCCTACGGCGTGGACTCGCAAGTGCAAGGCGTGCAGATCGCGCCGTTGTACGATCCCAGCGACCGGTTGGCGACGTTTACACAGTGGTTCCTGCTCACCCGCCGCGCGCTGGAACAGGATGCGACAATTACTCCCTCACCCTAACCCTCCCCCGGCGGGAGAGGGAATATTCACCCTCGTACTAACGGAGATCTCATGACCGACCCTCGACAAAACGCTCTTGATTATGCTCGCCAGAACAACGCGCGGTTCCTCGAAGAACTCAAGGAGTTCCTCGCCATCCCGTCCATTTCCACCGACCCCGAACACAACGCGGACACGCTGCGTTGCGCCGAATGGGTCGCGAACCAGTTGAAGTCGCTGGGGATGGAGAAGGTGCAGATCATGCCGACGGGCGGTCACCCGGTGGTGTATGGCGAGCAGATGAAAGCGGGAAATGACGCGCCGACCGTCATGATCTACGGTCACTACGATGTGCAACCCGTCGACCCGCTCGAACTGTGGACAAGCGACCCGTTCAAAGCCGAGGTGCGCGGCGAGAGTCTGTTCGCGCGCGGCGCATCGGACATGAAGGGCCAGGTCATTGCCTCGCTGAAGGCGGTTGAAGCGGTCGTCCGCACCAGCGGGTTGCCCGTCAACCTCAAGTGGCTGATCGAAGGCGAAGAGGAGATCGGCTCGAAGAATCTCGGCGACTTTATCATGAAGCATAAGGAGTTGCTGAGGGCAGATTTTTGTATCAACCCCGATGCCGGTATGATCAACGCTAACTCGCCGACCATCACGTACGGTTTGCGCGGTCTTGCATACTTTGAACTGCGCGTGTACGGTCCCGAACGCGACTTGCATTCCGGATTGTTCGGCGGCACGGTGCATAACCCCGCCCAGGCATTGACCGAACTTGTCGCTGGCATGCACGACAAAAAAGGACGCATCACCCTGCCGGGCTTTTACGATAAAGTCCGCAAGGTGAGCAAGGCAGAGCGCGCCGACATTGCCCGCCTGCCCACCAATGCAAAACACTTCCTCGATCGGACCGGAGCGCCAAAATTATGGGGCGAACCGGAGTATTCGCCCGAGGAACGAGTCAGCATCCGTCCTACGCTGGAGGTGAACGGCTTGCTCTCCGGGTTCACCGGTGAAGGTTCGAAGACCGTCCTCCCCGCGTGGGCGATGGCGAAGATCTCCTGCCGCCTTGTGCCCGACCAGACACCCGAACTCATCGAGAAAGCCATGATCAAATACCTGAAAAAACACGCGCCGAAAACCATCCGCTGGGAATTGAAAACCATCTCCGGTTCCGGCGTCGCGATCACCGCGCGTGACAGCGCCGGCGTGACGGCAGTTGCGAAGGGACTTGAGCAGGCGTGGGGGAAGCGACCATTATTCAAGCGCGAAGGCGGCTCGATCGGCGTGGTGGTGCAGTTGCAGAAATACGTCGGGGTTGAATCGGTGTTGACCGGGTTCGGCTTGCCGGAAGATAACGCGCATTCGCCGAATGAAAAGCTCGACCTGCCCGCGTGGCGCAAAGGCATCGATGCGTTCATCCATGCGATCTATAACCTGAAATAATTTGTAGGGGCGGAGTAACCCCGCCCCTACAGGAAACAACATGGAAGATAAAATCATTTCCTACGGCGGGCAGGCGGTCATTGAAGGCGTGATGATGCGCGGGCAAAAGGCATTCGCCATCGGCATGCGCGCGCCGGACGGCGGCATCACCGTCCACCAGGAAAACCTTGCCGCGGTGTATCGCTCGAACGTCACGAAGATTCCCTTTCTGCGCGGCGTGATTCTGTTGTGGGACGCTCTCGGCTTGGGGATGCGCGCATTGACCATCTCTGCCAACGCTCAGACCGGCGAGGAGGAGAAACTCGAAGGTCCCGCGTTGTACATCACCCTTGGCACGTCGCTGGCGATCGGCATCGGTCTGTTCGTGTTGCTTCCCGCTGGCGTGGGCGGCGCGGCGGAACATTATCTCGGCTGGCCCAACCTCGCGCACAACATGCTCGAAGGGTTGATGCGGCTCGTCCTCCTCGTCGGGTACATTTGGGGCATAGGTTTCATGCCGGATGTTAAACGCCTGTTTGGGTATCACGGCGCGGAACATAAAACCATCAACGCTTACGAAGCCGGCGCGGAACTCACGCCGGAGACCGTGGCGAAATTCCCCATCGAGCATCCGCGCTGCGGAACGGCGTTTATGCTCACCTTCGTCCTGCTTGCCATCCTCGTCCACAGCGCGCTCGGCGACATGGAACTCCTCCCGCGCCTCCTCAGCCGCATCCTGCTGATCCCCGTCATCGCCGGCATCGCCGTGGAATACATCCGCTGGACGGCGAACCATTTGAATTCGCCCCTCGTGCGCTTCCTCATCAAACCCAATCTGGCTCTCCAATCGTTGACCACGCGCGAACCCGACGCGTCCATGCTCGAGGTGGCGATCGCATCCTTTAAGACCATGCGACAGGCAGAACAAGAAATTGTGACGTGAACTTTCGAGCATTGACTTGCGTTAATCAGGGGAAATGACAATCGTTTCCATCATGAAGAAAAAGATCCTGCCAAAACTCGCGTTCGCATTGATCGCTATCGTCATTCTTTGCATTTCCATATATCTCATCGCCACGCGCGGCAGACCCACGCCGGTGCCCATCAACGAGATGCTATACGAAGGCGTGTCGTACCAACGCATCGTTCGGTATTTCCCAAACCCGATGATCGCGCATGTGATCAAAATTGACACCAAGACAAAGGGAATGCAATTTCTCGTCACGCCCGCCGATTCAGAAACCGAGAAGCCGCTGAATGCGCGCACCACCTCGCAATTCCTCGAGGAATTTGGCGTGCAGATCGCCGTCAATGGCGACGGGTTCACGCCGTGGTGGTCGCGCAGTCCCGCGGATTATTACCCCCACGCCGGCGACCCGGTCGCGCCGTTGGGGTTTGCCGCGTCGAACGGCGACGCATACTGGCAAGGAATCCCCCTCGAGGAGGGAGAAAGACCCACGTTGTATATCAGCCGCCGCGGGGCATTCAACTTCAACGACAGACCGAACCGGGTCTTCAGCGCCATCTCGGGCGATCGCATGCTTGTCCTGCAGGGTCAGCCTATCGAGGGCTTGAACGATTCCGCGCTCGAACCGCGCACCGCGATCGGGCTGAACAGGAATGGACGATATGTTTACCTGATTGTCGTAGATGGACGCCAGCCGTTTTACAGTTCGGGCATCACATTTGCAGACCTCGCCCAACTGCTCGTCGATCAGGGCGCGCATTCCGCCATGAGCCTGGACGGAGGCGGTTCGTCCACGTTGGTGATTAAAAATAAAAACGGCGAGACCGTGATTCTCAATTCCCCGATTGACAATTACATCCCGGGCCGGGAGCGCCCGGTGGCAAATCATTTTGGGGTGTACATCAATCCGTAGGGGCAGGTCTGAGACTTGCCCGTACAAGAAATCAAAACGCGATCTCCCCTACCTGCTCGAAGTTGACATCGAACAATTCCTCCGCTTCCATCTCCGTTTCGGCTTGGTCCGCATCCCCGGCCTGGACTCCTCGTTCGCAGTACGACCGGTACGGGCAGTACGTACAGCGTGTCCGATCCTCCGTCAAAGGGAATGAGGAAGCGGTTAGAATCTCCTCCGCAAGTTTGAGTAGCAGGCCCCAATCTCGTTTGTATTGCGCGGACGTGTACATGAACCGCGCAGGGTCGTTTGGAAAATCGGCGAACCAATACACCATTTCGATGCGCTCCGGCTCGATGGGGTCTCCATCAGCAAGCCCGGCATGGGCGAGCAAGGCGCGATACACGCGGGTTTGCATGCGCGCGGAAAGCCACTCGTTGCGAGGGCGCTTCCGATATGTTTTCCAATCATAGATGACGATGTTGTTCTCGGCGCGCACGATGAGGTCGTATTTTGCGAGCAGTCGAAAATTTCCAAGCGGCGCGGAGAGGGTCGCTTCCGCGTACAGACCCGACGCTTCTCTCATGCCTGCTAGGTCTTTTGCGTTTGCAAAATTCCCCCACCAGCGCTGCAGGTCTTCCGTGTTCGCTACTTTTGCAATTTGCCCCTCAGGGACGCCGATCAAATATTGTTGCGCCAACCGGTGGAACAACTCTCCCTCGCGCTGGTGTTGCTCGTTCTCGAGGGCAGGCTCCGATTCCAGGGCGGGGTACGAAAGCCGGTCCACGTACCGCAGTTGGAAGCGGCGCGCGCAATCAACATAATCCTGCAAGGAGGATTGGGAAAGGGTGGTTAACCGTGTGGCTGGCATGCTTTAATCATACGCCCTTTATGGCGGATCGTGTCGAAAATCCCATGCCCCGCCGGCTTGGTCGACGAATGAGCGCGAGCCGATCACCTCGTAGAACGTGATGCCCGGCCGCAGGTAAATGGGCGCGCCGTCCAACGTGGCAAGGTAGAGAGGCTGGTCCGCGTTCGTGCGATACCACCTGGCTGGGACGCCAACCCCATCGCGGAACACATACGCTTCACCCGAACTAGCCAGATCGATCTTGAAAACTTCGTCTTCTTCATCATACGGGTTTGCGAACGAATGGTACGCGAACAGGACAACCACATTTGCCGCATGGACGTGTTGCGAGGTCACGCGGTCGACCAACGGTTCGTATGACCCTTCTTTGCCGTCGCGGGTGTCGGCGTTTTCCTGATAGCGATAATACTGTTGGTCCTGCGGGCTATACAACCAGTAATGATACGAATCGACAGAATAAAACGTGGAAATCTTGACGCCCGCCAGCCCAGCCGCCGGGGGCGCGCCGCTGAACAACCCATCGCGAATCACCTGCGGGGAATTATCCTTGCCGCCGCGCGCGGCGCAATCCGCCATGAGCGTGGTATTGAAATACGAATTGTTGTACGGTTCGACGGTATCTTCGCGCTCGACCAAAAAATGGAACGGCGGGCACGAGCCGTTGGTCGGCGTCAAAAGAAGGTCTGCAAAGTCGCTATCTTGAAAATATCCCAACTCGCGCGGGTCGGCGAATTTGAACACCAGAAACGCGTGATACATGCGTTGCATGTGTTCATCGAAATATCGCCCTGACCGGACGGGTCCCACCCATTCGGAATCGTTTCCGTAAAAAATGGCGACAAAGCGGGTTAGGCCGTCTTCGATGTAATACTCGAAGACCTGGTCGGCGAGCGTCAACCCGGATTGCGGGCGCATGTAGCGGGGATAGTTCGCCACTTTGATCGCCATCGGGCGGCGTTGCAACAAGGACGGATCGACAGGCGGCAAACCCGTCAACGGATTCACTCCGCCCGTGACGGTGAAAACCGGTACGGCAACACCCGCTGGTACGAACTGCGGTTGAATGAGAAACGGCGTGGCAGCGGCGGGAAGCGGGGTCAGCGTGGGAGCCGAATCAGAAAAAGGGGAGACGGATGCGCTCGCTTCGGGTTGGAAGGCTGTCGGGGAGGGAATCCCTTCTGCGGATACGTTGTCCGCTGCTTTGTTGCACCCGGAAAGAAAAACAAGCAGGGTGATGATGGTGATGTGAAGGAATCGCATTGCTGGATTCTACAACAAACGGATGGGGATGCAAACCTGATAAAATTACTGTTGCATGGTCATTCTCATCACAATTAGTATTTTACTTTTCACAGCAACCGTGCTGCTCGGGATGAGAGTCTTTCAAGTCGGGCTTCGTTTCTCGTGGCTGGCGGCGGCGTTCGGCGGGTTGCTGGCATGGGCGAGCGTGTTCGTCTGGCTGACCGACATGCCGACTCACTTGCAATTTTCGATCTGGCAACCCGCCTTGTTATTTTCCCAATCGCCGACGTTCGTCGCCGACTCTGTTGCATGGTTGTTCGCTATGAGCATGGTCACGTTGAATTTGGCGGTCATCATCACATCGGTGGTGCGGAGCAATTTTCCCAGCCCGCTGAGTTGGTTCGGCACGCTTGCGCTCTCCGCGTTTGGAGTCCTCGCCGCTGTCGCGGATAACCCGCTTACCCTGGTGTTGATCTGGGCGGCGATCGACCTCGCCGAACTTGTGATCCAGTTGCGTTTTGTCGAGGATCCCTCGCTCAGCGAACGGGTGGTCATATCCTTCGCCTCCCGCCTGACAGGAACCATGGTCCTGCTTTGGGCGAACAGTTCCGCCGCCGGCAACGGCGAAGTGTTGGATTTTCACGCCGCCACTTCGCGTGCGGGTTTGTTGTTGCTCATCGCCGCCGCGTTGCGCATCGGCGTGCTTCCGCTTCACCTGCCCTATCCCGGTGAATCCGCATTGCGACGCGGTTTCGGTACCGCTCTGCGCGCGATCTCGGCTGGCTCGAGTTTGATCCTCCTCGCCCGGATCCCCGCTGGCAGTATTTCTTCGCCATTCGCACCGTTCCTGCTTTTGCTGGTTGCCCTTGCCGCCCTGTATGGCGGATGGATGTGGCTTCGCGCGCCGGATGAATTATCAGGGCGACCATTCTGGTTGATCGGTTTCGGTTCGCTGGCAGTTGCCTCCACCGCGCTCGCCAACCCGGTCGGCGCGGCGGCATGGAGTTGCGCGCTCATCCTAAGCGGCGGGGCGCTATTCCTATCGTCGGAGCCAAACAAATGGCTCCTGCGCGCCTTGTGGATCGCGGTGTTCGGAATAACGGCGCTGCCCTT
>CAYPCK010000075.1:0-5497 GCA_964409185.1 uncultured Anaerolinea sp.
CCATTCCTGCGGGTTCAACCCCTGACCGATCAATACACGGTACGAGGCAAAATCCGCCCCGGCTGCTGTGCCTTGAATCTGTATCACGCCTCCCGCTTTGGCGAACAATTCTGGAAATGTGATGTTCACATCCGGGTTGATCTGCGGCGCTTGAATGATATCATAGGCGGAGGGAGGAATCTCCAGCCCGGCGCTATCCGCCCAGGCGCGCGCATCCGAGGGCACCACAAGATAGACCCGTTCATCGATCAATTGCGGAAGCGTAAACACCGTGGCAAGCAAACCGGTCTCGCGGTTGATGGCATATTTTCGATACATCGTGTCGACCTGCACAGGCTCGTTGCCTTGCAGAAAAACCTCGTTCACCACGCGCGGACAGTCCGACGTGGGCAACATGCCGGACGGGTCGCAGACGTTGATTACCGAAACACCGGCCGGCAGGACCCAATCTTCCGCGGGCAATTCCTGCGAAGCGATTTGCATCAACGCATTCCACAATACCGCAGGCGCGCGCGGCGATAGCACGTTTGATTCGCGCGCGCCCGTCCACACCGCCACCACGCGCGAGGGTGAATACCCGATCGTCCACGCGTCGAACCCATCCTCGGTTTGCCCCACTTTCACAGCGGCGGGTCTGCCCACATTGAAAACGCTCGAACTTTCTGCTCGTGCCGTTTCGTCGCTCAACGAATGATTCATCAAATACGCCAGCGCGGGCGTGACGACAGGCTTGGCTTGCGGGGTCGTCCAATCGAGCCACAGGCTTCCATCGTTGCCTTCCACCCGCAGGACCGTCACCGGTGTAAACGCAACGCCGACCTGCTGTCCGAAATACACGCCTTGTTGCGCAAACACACCGTACGCGCCCGCGGCGTTCATCAATGTCAACTCGGCATCGCGTTGCACACCGAACGATGACGTAATCGTCTCGACATTCTCAAGCCCCATTTGCGCCAGCACCTGAGCGGCAGGCGCGGGATAATCGTTCGCCAGCGCCACCCGCAAGCGGATCGGTCCGTGATATGTGCCATCAAAATTTTGGACATCGGTCTTGCCGGGAATATCCCAAGCCAGCGAGGCGGGACTCAAGCCTCGGGTAAATCCCGTCAAATAGATGAACGCATCCAGCACGGACCCCGGCTTGTGCGCGCCTACGAGCGGCGTTTCCCGCGCCTCGAACGTTTCGCCAACTACGGCGAGCACCTGCCCGGTCCGTGGGTCTGTGATGATGCCGCTTGCCGACGAATCAGGAATGGTGATCGAAGGAGGTAACGCGGATAAATATCGCAACGAGTCACATTCGATGGACGGATCAGGCATACCAGCGAGTCGCGCCGCATAAAATGCAGCGACACACGACGATTGCTTTTGAATATTGAAATCGAGTGTCGAAATGATCGTGAGTCCACCGCGTTCGATTCTCTCGCGCGGGTATTGCGAATCCAATTGGGCGAGGAGCAGGTTGACGAAGGCGGGCGCAGGCTGAACGGGGGAAGGAGGCGGAGGCTGAAAGGTGGGCGATTCTGCCAGCGCGTTGGCGGTCGCTTCGTCGGATAAAAATCCAAGAGCGGACATCCTCCGAATCGTTTCGCGCCCGCGCTCGAGCGCGACCTGCGGCGCGTCGAACGGATTCAGGCTCGGCGAGTCGCTCACCGCCGCGAGGATCGCAGATTCAGCAATGGTAAGTTGCGTTGCGGATTGTCCGAAGTACAGTTGTGCCGCGCTTTCCGCGCCGAAGGCATAACGACCGAAGTGCGCCGAGTTGAGAACCCATTCGAGGATCTGCGTGCGCCCAAACTGCGACGTGATCTGCGCGGCGAGGATGCGTTCACGCAGTGCGCGGCGCGGGGAGGGAGGCTCGTTGAAGAGGAGGAGGTCGGAGACAAGTTTTTGCGCGAGGGTATCGTGTAATTCGTAATTCGTAATTGTATCGAGCGAGTAACCGGAATGATTCCAAAAGTCCGGGTCGGAGGTTGCGATGAAGGCATCCACTAACGATTGCGGCAGGTGTTGCGGGTTGGCGCTTCCGAGCGGAATGTAACGACGCGGCGAGTCGTTGGGCGCGAAGGTGAATAATAGATTGTCGCCTGTTCGATCATAGATGCGCGTGGGTTGGAGGAGGAGGCCGCTGGGAGGATTAAGGAGTATTGGGAGATTTTCGATGGCGGGCAGGTCTCGGGTGAGGTTGACGTAACCGAATGCACCTGCAAAGATCAAGGCGGCGAGGAGCAGTGACACAAGCATTCCTACGCCGAGGAACGCGTTGCGCGCTCGGGCTTCGTTCGCGTGTTGCCGGGCAATACGCCGCTCGCGCCGCCCGCGCAGGATGGGAATGGTGGAAGGCATGGAGCAAGTATACAGGGAGACAGGGAAAAGGAAAGAGGAAGGAAGTAGAAGCTAGCGATGGAAGCTGGGTTCACCCCTCCAGCAAATCCCCCAGCCACTCCATCAACCCACCGGACTCGTTTCCTGACAGGTCGCTTCGCACTTCCCCGTTTTGACCGTTGATCAACACCAGATGCTCGCGCCCATCAAAGGGAAGTTCGGTCATCCACACGGGGAGCAGGGTGAGGCGGAAAGATTCGACCACCATGTTGGCGGACGATGTTGACACAAGTTGCACAGGCGCGATGAGCATGGGCAGGTCGCGCTTGTAGCGGGCAAGCGTTTGCGCGCGGGCGTCGAGCGAGGCTTCCGCCATGGGGATGTCGTACACTTCGGCGGGCCAATCCGCGAGATAGCCTGCTTCGTACGGTTTGACGGCTCGCAACTCAAACGTGGAAATCAAGTTTTGAAAAACACCTGAAAGTTTACGCGCGGCGGGAATTGGAAGATCGTTGACCTGGACGGGGTACGAATCGGAAACGCGCTTCACCTTCGATTCGCGCAACGATCCTCCGAACATGTTTTCTTCGTTATCGTACACTTGACCCGTATATTGAATCGCGCCGCCCAGATCGAACGTCCATAAGGGGAGATACACCCCGCGCGGCGGTTCGACCTTCCCTTCGGGCTGAATCTTGTTCCCTTCGACCCAATCCACCAGACGCTTGACCGCGCGCTTTTGGTCGAACGCGTGCGGAATGATGCCGTCGGGCGCGAGGAGTTGTTCTTCCGATTCCCAATTCACCACGTGCGGGGAACCACAGTACACACATGTGGACGAAATTTGCGTGGGCGGCAAAATGAATTCGCACCCGCAGCCTTCGCAATGAAAGACCTGCTGGTTCAGCGGCTTGCCGTGTCCGCGCGCGGTTGCCATGGCGATGATGAAATCTTTTTCGTTCGCTGTGCCGGGCTGTGCGGTAAACTTCTGGTTGCGCGAACAATACTCGCACACCAGCGACTGACCGTCCGGGGAAAACGACATCCGCCCGCCGCATTTCGGGCACATGAACCGCTGTGCGTCCGCCGCGCGGAGACTCTCCGGAGGAAGCGGCAAATGATCGGGGTCAACGATCTCGCTCTCTTTCAGTTTGCCGTCGAGGATCGCCAACGCTCGCCGCGCCCGCGCGTGATTCAAATCGTGCGCGAGACAATTCTCCAGCGCTTTGCGTTTCTCCGCCTTGTCTTCGATCAACTGACTCATCCAGAACCACGCTTCGGCAAGCGCGGCGGGATCGTGGCTCATGTACACGGCGCGATCCAAATAGCGCAGCGCGGCGTTTTTATTTCCCGCCTTCGCTTCGATAATTCCACTTTTGAGAAGTTCTCTTCCGTAATCGCTGGACATGGTTTTCTATTGCGTACTGCGTATTGCGTAATACGAACTACGCAGTCCGTCTTACTAATGCATCCGTCATTTTTGCCACGCGCGCCATCTCTTTCACGTCGTGGACGCGGATGATATCTGCCCCGCGCGCGATGCCGACGGCGACCGTCGCGGCGGTACCCTCGACGCGCTGGTCGGCGGGCAGGTCGAGTGTAAAGCCGATGAACGATTTTCGGGATGTCCCCAAGAGCACGGGATACCCCAACGCGCGGATTTCATCCAGCCGGTTGATCAATTCCAGGTTTTGCTCACGGGTTTTCCCGAAGCCGATGCCTGGATCGAGGATAATGCGCGCCTCATCCACCCCAGCCTTGATCGCGATCTCCGCGCTGGCGAGCAATTCGCGTTTTACATCGTCGACCAGGTTTTGATAATCCGCGCCGAGGTAGGCGTTACCCAACCGTTCGCGGACTTCGACGCTCGCGGGATTGCTGCGGTTGTGCATGAGAATCACAGGGGCATGAAAAGCCGACGCAACCGAAGCAAGTCGAGGGTCGGCGCGAAGCGCCCACACGTCGTTGAGGATGCGCGCGCCGGCGATGAATCCCGCTTCAGCAACGTCCGCCTTGGATGTGTCAATCGAAAGAATTGCTTCGGGAAAATTTTTGTGAATCGCTTGAATGACGGGAACGACGCGTGCGATTTCTTCCTCCGCGGTAACGGGTTGCGAGCCCGGGCGCGTCGACTCGCCGCCGATGTCGAGGATGTCTGCGTTCTGGTCGAGGAAATATTTTGCTTGTTCGATGGCGCGAGTTTCGCCCTCACCCCGTCCCTCTCCCGAGGGGAGAGGGGGATTCATCAACCCGTCGCCTGAAAATGAATCGGGCGTGACGTTGAGGATGCCCATGAGGTACGTGCGGCTTCCCCACTTGAATTCATGTTTTCCGATTTGAAGGGAATGGGATTTCAAGGTTGCCACAAAGTCGCAGAGACGCGGAGAAAAAGTAAACTCTGTGTCCCCGCGTCTCTGCGGCAAACGGATTACGGTATCTGATCGAGCGGGCGCGCGAGCCAGGCTTCGGCTTCGTTGATGTCGGTGAAGATCTTCATTGCGGAAGCAGTGCCCGCCAGCGCGAGCGCGGCGACTTCGCGGATTGCGCTTGCCACTTTTTCATCCGCCACCACCACCGCCACGCGGATGTTGCGCGCGGAGGGGTCGCTGTTCGCTTCCACCGCGGCGCGGATCGCTTTTTCAGAAATCTCTTTCACCGCGCGCAAGTCGTATAGGTTGCGCGTGCGACCGCTGGCGCCGAGCAGGTGATCCATGGCGAATTCGCGCCAATTGGCGAGTGTCGCGTCTGAGAGGTCGGTAAAGGTGAGCGTCATGCCTCCGTCGCCGCGGCGAACGACGGAAAGACCGACGCCGGGTTTGGGAGTCCAGTTGAGGGGTTTGATTTCGGTCATGGGAGGTTCCTCCGTGTGGGATTATAGCGTACGCGCCGGCGATTCAACGCGCGTAGGGCTGGTTTGCCCGGTCGAGCGCATCGAGCAGTTCGTCCTTCATCCGCTTCGCCTCCGACGGGTTGTCTGGGTACAAATCCTGCAATTCCTCCGCATCCTGATCGAGATCATACAGCTCGAAAGACTCGTCCGCTTCGTAGCCGGTGTAATACATGAGTTTCAAGTTCCCTTTGCGCATGGCGACCGTCGCCTGGTTGAGCGGACCGAACGCCGGGTTCGATTTCGCCTCAACGCTGTAGACGCTTCGCTCGAAGTCCTCCGCGC
>CAYPCK010000075.1:5507-8175 GCA_964409185.1 uncultured Anaerolinea sp.
GCCCGGCAGGGGCTTGCCTTCGCACCATTCCGGAATCGGTTTCCCTGCCAGCGACGCCAGCGTGGGCAGGATATCCACAGCGTTAGTCGGAGCGTGAATGTCTTGTCGGCTCGCCTGCCCCGGCGCGGAGATCAACAAGGGAATATGAATGACCGGGTCGTACAACAACGGCGTGGAGTGGGCGATCTCGCCGCGTTCGAACATCTCGCCGTGGTCCGAGGTCAGGATCACATAACTGTTCTCGAAGACGCCCTGCGCTTCGAACGAGTCGAGCAGTTCGCCGAGGTACAGGTCCACCGAGGCGATGTATTCATCGTAGATGCGGCGGGCGTTCCACATTTTCGTTTCGGAGGAGTTATCGGAAAACCTGTGGACCGGTTTCCGCACCGGCGACCATCCATCGTTGAACTGGTTGAAAAATTCGCGCGTGGGTTTATACGGCGAATGCGGAGGGAAGAGGTGGATGTACGATACGAACGGAGCGGTCTGGGATGCGAGAAGAGACCCCACCCCGCTGAACAATTCCTCCAGTCGGAAACGAAGCGGGTAGTTGACGTTGTGAGGAACGCCGTTGGGGTATCCGTGCGGGGGCAGTTGCGCCGAATCCCGCGCGTAGAGCGCGCGCTGGATCGTGCCCATCACCGGCGAGATCGGGTATTGCGTCAGGTCGAACGCAAAATCATCGAGACTGCGCAGCGCCATGTTGGCGTCGTTGGGGAAGTGTTCGAAGAGCAGGTAATCCAATTCGCTGAACGCGCCCGGGGGAAGATAAGTATCCACATCGTTGAGGAATTGCGTGACGATAAAGTTTGCCCACACGCTTTGAGGGAAGGCGATCCGGTGATAGTCCGCGCCAATCGCGTGGAAGAGGGTATTCGAGACCATGTCGCGCCGCATGACACCGCTATGGTTGATCGCCCGGTGTGTCCAGGGGTAGGCGCCCGTCAGGAGCGACGCCACGCCGGGAATAGTGTAATTCCCACCGGCGGTGTGGGCATGGTACACGGTTGCGCGTTCGGCGAACCGTTCCATGTTGGGCGCGGTCTGCCGCGGATACCCGTACAGCGAGAGGTTGCGGGCGCTCATCGCATCGAACAACAGGATGATGATGTTCGGTTTGGTATTCTCGCCACCCGGTTTGAAGTTCCCGCCCAGCCACGATGCCACACCGGGCAGTAACGCCGCCGAAGCCAGCGCCCCAGCCGATTTGAGAAAATCACGACGAGTCATTCCGGTCATTGGGGAGGGTCCCATCTAAAACAGGTTTCGAATCAGCACGGTCAGCAGGGAAACTGCCGTGATCGGGAGAAACAGGTAGAGGAAAACGATGGCGCGATTTGCGAGCCCCTCGAACACGTCGCGCGCGATTCGGATTTCATCCGCCATGAAGGTGACAGCCAAAAAAACAACGATGGCTAAAAGCGTCTTTTGAAGCAAAAGGATCAACGACTCGGCGCGATAATATTCGCCATAAGCAAAGATGCTCCCCAACACCAGCATCGCCAGGATGACGCCTTTGGGAACAAACCGGTTCGAAAACCATTTTTCGGGCAGGAGCAGGCAGAGCGCGAGCAGGGTGAGAAGGATGAGCAGGCTGTCGATAAACTCTGCCGTGATCATGTAAGCAAACAGCACGCCGATCTCGCCGACCGTGGAGTAAAACAACAGGCTCGGAAGCCTCCAGAAAAAAAACACGATCGACCAGGAGTAGATCATTGTGACGATAACGGCATAGACGGGGACGATCTGGCTCCACGATGGTATTTTGTTTAGAAAACGCAAGACGGTTTGCCTTTCAGGGTGCGATAAAAATTATACCAATCTTATGGGCGGGACAATCGCCCGCCCTACTCGACCGCCAGATTACTTTTGCGAATTCAATATTTTCAAAATAAACTCCGCTGTTCGCTTGCCTGATGTTCCATCGGTGAAGGTGATTTCATCTTCGACGAATTTCCGCCTCTGTTCCGCATCTGCGGCTGGATTCGCCAAGTACAGATTCAACGCCTCCCGAAGTTGACTCTCGTCTTCCGCCACCCGCCCCGCCTTCGCCTCACGGAAGCGTTTGTGCGTGGGCCAATCTCCGATCTTTTTGAGGGAGAGTGAGAATTTCTTTGGGTGATTCCATCCATTCGGAGCATCAATCGTTGCGGCGATCATTGGCGTATCGTGGACAGCGGTCTCGACCAGCATTGTCGAGTAGACCGTCACCACCACATCAGAGTACGCCATCATGGACGATTTCTCGTCCATGTCTTCGCCGCCGTAGTAGCCGAGCGAGCCGCCCAACGCCACCGGCTGGACGACATGCACATTGGTATATTTCTTCTCCAACTCAAAGACGCGCGCGCGTTCTTCGACAAATATCTTGGGCTTGTCTTGAAAGTGGCTCGGATGCAGGCGGATCAACAACTGCGAAGGTTCTGCCAAAGAATCAGACGAAACCAATTTTGCCAGCGCTTCGATGTTCGGGAAGTTCTGCGCGAAATGGACAAAACTGCTGGCGTACGAGATCAACTTGCGCTTGGGGTCGAGACCGTGCAGTTTGAAATATGTATCGCGCGACATGAGCCATTGCTTACGAAAATATCCGTCGTACGAAGGGATGCCACCGATGTTCACATGGTCTGGATTCCAATCCGAGCCGTATACCAATTCATCTTTTTGC
>CAYPCK010000076.1:0-8165 GCA_964409185.1 uncultured Anaerolinea sp.
GATGAACATCACATCACCGATATCGTTGTTGCCATCAACGGCGAAATCCATGGGAAGACCTTTCAAACCATTTTGGACGCGCAGGAAAAAGGCGTGGAGGTGACGCGCATGCCGATCCTCTACGAAGAAATGACCGGCCGCCTTCCCATCCACCACCTTGAATCGGATTGGATCATCCGCTCGTTCGTGGACGAGGTGCGCGTGAGCGGCATTTACGAACTGGTCAAACGCGCGATGGATGTGATCGGCGGGCTGGTGGGGATGGTGGTTTTGGCGTTGTTCTCTCCGTTCGTCGCGCTCGCCATCGTCCTCGATAGCGGATTTCCCATCATGTACAAACAGACCCGCCTTGGCAAAGGCGCGCGCCGTTTTACAATCTATAAATTCCGCACGATGCGGCAGGATGCCGAACAGGATGGCGAGGCAAAATTGGCGTCCGAAAAAGACCCGCGCGTGACGCGCGTGGGAGATTTTTTGCGCAAGACCCGCCTTGATGAATTTCCGCAATTTTGGAACGTCCTGCGTGGCGACATGAGTCTCGTCGGTCCGCGCGCCGAACGCCCCGAACTCGTTGCCGCGTTTCAGAAGCAAGTCCCGTTTTATCGCGCGCGCCTGCTGGTCAAGCCCGGCGTTTCAGGTTGGGCGCAGATCAACTACGGATACTACGCCACGGTCACCGAGATGGCGGTCAAACTCGAATACGATCTGTATTACATCAAGCATCGCACCCTGACGATGGATTTTCAGATCATCCTGCGCACCATCGGAACGATTCTGCGAAGGACGGGAAGATAGAACTCTCCAGCCCCAGACTCTAATTCTCCACTCCTCTATTCCTCTACCCTCCACCGCGAATTACCAATTACTAATTTCTCTCATGCGCCCCCGCTCCCACATCCGTAACCGCTTTGTCATCATCGGCGATATTGCTCTCATCATCGTCTCCGTGCTGGGGAGTTTCGCGTTGCGGCTGGATGTGGGAGAATTGCCGTTTTATTTCCCGGCTGTTATGTTGATGAGCGCGGTCGCGCTGATTATAAAAATCCCCATTTATTATTTCTTTGGCTTGTACCGCCGACTATGGATTTACGCCAGCACAGGCGAATTGAGATTGATCACGGTTGCAGTCACGTCCGCATCGGTCCTTGTCTCTGGAGTGATGCTCTTGCTCATCAGCGCGGGACGCGTTTTACCCGGAATGCCTCGCTCCGCCCTTGGC
Source organism: uncultured Anaerolinea sp. (assembly GCA_964409185.1). Classification (GTDB taxonomy): domain Bacteria; phylum Chloroflexota; class Anaerolineae; order Anaerolineales; family Villigracilaceae; genus Defluviilinea. Next base: position 1,220 of record CAYPCK010000076.1, read on the forward strand.
ATTGACTGGCTCCTCTCGCTCGTGCTCATCGGCGGCTCGCGCTTCGCCTTGCGGATTCTCGCCGAACAGACGATGGCTGTCCGCGCGGACGGTAAAACCAAACGCGCCCTCATCATCGGCGCGGGTGATGCTGGCGCGCTCGTCGTCCGTGAATTACAGAAGTCGTCCCAGTTGAACCTGATTCCTGTCGGCTTTCTCGACGACGACCCAGCCAAACAAAAACATTCCATTCATGGCGTGACAGTGATCGGCGCGGTCAACGATTTGTCTTCGGCGATTGACTTGCATCGCGTGGAAGAGGTCATCATCGCCATTCCCTCCGCGCCCGGTCGGCTTGTTCGGTCCATCAATGATGTTTGCCGGACGAAAGGCATCGCCTCGCGTACCATGCCCGGCATCTACGAGCTCATCGGCGGCAAGGTCAGCGTCAACCGTCTGCGTGAAGTGGACATCACCGACCTGCTCCGCCGCGAACCGGTGCGCGTCAATGACGAAGCGGTGGGCGCGGCGCTCGAAGGCAAGCGCGTGCTCGTCACCGGCGCAGGCGGCTCGATCGGACGCGAACTCTGCCGACAGATTGCGCGGCGCAATCCGTCTGAACTCGTTCTATTGGGGCACGGCGAGAACAGCATCTTTGAAATCCTGCTCGAACTGAGTCAGGATTATCAAACCCTTGCCATTCACCCTGTGATCGCCGATATTCGCAACCCCGAACGCCTCGCGCAGGTTTTTCATGAGCGCCAGCCACAAGTTATTTTTCACGCGGCGGCGCACAAACACGTCCCGTTGATGGAAGTCAACATCGTCGAGGCGGTCACGAATAATGTCCTCGGCACACGCAACGTCGTCCAAGCCGCGCTTGACCACAAGATTGAGCGCTTCGTCCTCATCTCCACCGATAAAGCCGTGCGCCCGTCGTCCATCTATGGCGCGACCAAACGTCTCGCGGAAATGATCGTGCTGGATGCCGCGCGCGAATCGAAACGCGCCTTTACGGTTGTCCGTTTTGGAAACGTGCTTGGCTCGCGCGGTTCCATCATTCCGATTTTCAAAAACCAGATCGCGGACGGCGGTCCCGTCACCATCACGCACCCCGATATGTATCGTTTTTTTATGACCATCCCCGAAGCGGTGTATCTTGTTCTGCAAGCCGCTTCGATGGAAACAGGCGGCGAAACCTTTGTGCTCAACATGGGCGAGCCGGTCCGAATCCTCGATCTCGCCGAAGATCTGATTCGACTCTCCGGGCTTGAACCCCACCGCGATATTGAAATTTCCTACACAGGTATTCGCGCAGGTGAAAAATTGACGGAAGAACTTTGGGATGAAGGGACTCCTCTTGCCAAAACCCTACACCCCGACATCTTCCGCCTCGACGCGGACGCTTCAGCCTCCCCATTGAATTTGGTCCACGCCATCGACTCTCTCTCCCGCCTCAGCGCCACTGCCGACACCGACGCGATCATCTCGTTGCTTGACGACCTTATTCCCAACTCATCTCTCCGCGAACGATCAGAGTCAAAGGTCAAACGTCAAACGTCCCTCTTGACCTTCGACCTTTAACCTTCAACCTTCAACCTTCAACCTTCATGATCGTCTCCCTCGCCGACTGGAACCATTTCCTCCTCCAACACCCGAACGCCCATCTCCTGCAAACGGGGGAGTGGGGCGAGTTGAAATCCGCGTTTGGATGGAAGCCAGTTCGAATTATCAACGATATTGCAGGTGCGCAAATTTTGTTTCGCAAACGGCCGCTCGGGTTTACAGGTGGGTATATCCCGAAAGCAGTGAACGGTACTCAATTATCAGTGAACAGTGAACAGTTTTGGAAAGAAATAGATTCTATTTGCAAAACATATCACGCCGTATTCCTCAAAATCGAACCGGACCTCTGGGACGATCAAAAACCTGAAACTTGGAACTTGAAACTTCGCACCTCTCCCCAAAACATCCAACCTCCCCGCACCCTCATAATCAACATAAAAGATGATGTAGATGCGATCATGGCGAAGATGAAACAAAAGACCCGCTACAACATCCGTCTTGCAGAGAAAAAGGGCGTGACCGTCCGCGCATGGGACGATATCGAATCCTTTCACCAGATGATGCTCGTCACCGGTGGGCGCGACGGGTTCGGAGTCCACTCATTGGAATATTATCGCCGCGCCTACAAGTTGTTTCACCCAAAAGGGATGTGCGAAATCTTGGTCGCTGAATACGAAGACAAGCCGCTCGCCGCGTTGTTCGTCGCCCGAAATGGAAACCGCGCTTACTACCTCTACGGCGCGTCCACGGACGAGGAACGCAATCGAATGCCCACCTACCTCCTGCAATGGGAAGCCATGAAGTGGGCAAAAGCGCGCGGATGCGAAGAGTACGACCTGTGGGGCGTCCCTGACGAAGACGAAGCGACTCTCGAAGCCAATTTCGAGAAGCGACACGATGGACTATGGGGCGTCTATCGCTTCAAACGCGGTTTCGGCGGTGAGCTCAAACGCGCCGCGCAGGCGATGGATCGCGTCTATAATCCGTTGTTGTATTGGGCATATACTAAGTTCATTGGAAACCGGGAATAGCGAGTGGAAAGCGCTAACTGGAATTCTCTAATCTCTAATCTCCAATCTCCTCATTTCCTCCAATCGTACGAATGGGGGCAGGTGAAGGCGAAGTATGGGTGGAGCCCACTTTACGCCGTGTGGAGCGCGGATGGAAAATGGAACGTGGAAAGTAACCCGAATCTACTTTCTACTTTCCACTCACCGGTTGCCGCTGCTTTGATCCTCAAACGCCAGATCCTCCGCAACGGATTCGCCGCGCGGTTATCCATTTTATATTCCCCGAAGGGACCGCTCCTCGATTGGACGAACGAGCCCCTCCGCACGCGCGTGCTGGATGATTTGCAATCCTTCGCGAAGAAACAAGGCGCGATCTTCTTGAAATGCGACCCCGATGTCGTGCTGGGCAGGGGAGTCCCTGCAAGTGGGGAGGATGCCGAAGATCAAAGCGGATCAGCCGTCATGTCCGATTTGAAGCGGAGGGGGTGGGAATATTCGCCCGATCAGATTCAGTTCAAGAATACAGTCGTCATTGAGTTGAATCCAACAGAAGACGACCTGCTCGCGCGAATGAAACAAAAGACGCGCTACAACATTCGTCTCGCGGAAAAGAAAGGCGTCTCCGTGCGCGTAGGCAACCCAGGCGATTTGGGGATACTGTACAAGATGTATGCGGAAACAAGCCTGCGCGATGGATTTGTGATCCGAGATGAAGGCTACTACAAAACCGTTTGGAAATTATTCATGGCAGGGAACCAATTCTCCAATTCTCCAATTACCAATTACCAATTACCATTCGCCGAGCCTCTCATCGCCGAGTTCAACAACGAACCTGTCGCCGCGGTCTTTGTTTTTTATTTCGCAGGTCGCGCCTATTACGTGTACGGCATGTCGCGGGATGTGCATCGCGAAAAAATGCCGACATATCTTTTACAGTGGGAAGCGATGAAACGCGCGAAGACAAACGGATGTACTGCCTACGACTTGTGGGGCGCGCCCGATGTGTTCGATGAAAGCGATTCGATGTGGGGCGTGTATCGTTTCAAAGAAGGGCTTGGCGGCAAGGTTGTGCGCACGCTCGGCGCGTGGGATTACGCGCCCAGCCCGTTGTGGTACAAACTGTATTCGGACGTCATGCCGCGCGTGTTGGATGTGATGAGATCGAGGGGCAGATTAAAGACGAAACAAAGATTGGATTAGAATCCACGAAGACCACGAAGCGCACGAAGTTTTTAGGAGGAGAGATGGTTGAGTTGATTTACAAAGAGGAAGTGTTTGCCATTGTAGGCGCGGCTATGGAGGTTCATACGATTCTTGGTCCTGGATTTCTTGAGCCTGTATATCAGGAGGCAATGGAGATTGAATCGCGAATTCGTAAACTTCCGTTTGAAGCGCAAAAGGTTTTGCAAATACGCTACAAGGAGCACATCCTGAAGAAGGAATACATCGCGGATCTGATCTATTTTGACAAGATCGTAGTTGAGTTGAAAGCGCTCGACCGTCTTTCCAGCAGGGAAGAATCTCAACTCCTCAACTATCTCAAAGCCACGGGGATGAAGGTGGGTGTTCTTATCAATTTTGGCAGCCACCCCAAACTTGAATGGAAACGCCTGGTCTTTTGAATCTTCGTGCAATTCGTGTCCTTCGTGGACGAAAGGAAACTCGTGATCCCCCGCCTGCGCTTCGCCCACCTCCCAACTCCCATCGAAGAACTCCCGCGTCTTTCCGACCATTTGGCAGGTCCGCGCCTCCTCGTCAAACGCGACGATCAGACGGGGCTCGCCTTCGGAGGCAACAAGACTCGCAAATTGGAATTCCTCGTTGCGGAGGCAATGGAGCAAGGCGCGCGGACGTTGATTTCCGGCGGCGCGTTGCAATCGAACCATTGCCGTCAGACCGCCGCCGCGGCGGCAAAGTTCGGTTTGGATTGTGTGCTGGTGTTGAATGGGAATGTGCCTGATCAACCCTCGGCAAACTTGCTGTTGGATAACTTATTCGGCGCGGAGATATTGATCATCCCCGACCGAAAAGACCGCGACCGAATTTTGCGGGAAACCTTCGATAACGCAGTTACGGATGGACGAAAACCTTATCTCGTTCCCTACGGCGGATCGAGTCCCACAGGCGCGTTGGGCTACGCCTTTGCAGTGGAAGAGTTTATGAAGCAAAACGTCCACGCGGATTGGATCGTCTTCGGCACATCCTCCGGCGGGACACACGCGGGGCTGACGCTGGGTCAACGTGTGTTCGGCTTCAAAGGCAAGGTATTGGGAATCAGCATTGACGAATCGGAAGAGTGGTTGAAGAATCATGTTTCCAAACTTGCATCCGATGCGAGCGAGAAACTTGGGAAACGAATTGACTTCACCCCCGCTGAGGTGTCCGCAAACGCCGACTACTGCAAAGCAGGCTACGGCGTCCTGACCGAGGCGGAGCGCGAAGCGGTCAAATTGTTCGCGAAGTACGAAGGTCTTCTGCTCGATCCCGTCTACACAGGTCGCGCCGCGGCGGGGATGATTGATTTGATCCGCAAGGGGGTAATCAAAAAGGATGAGACTGTGCTGTTCTGGCACACGGGCGGCCAGCCCGCGTTGTTTGCGGAGAAGTATGCGAATAAGGTTTAACGGTGAGCATTAGTACTGCCTGCTTTTGACCTTTGAAGACTCTTTATTGTTTTGCGCCAATTAATTCCGCCAATTCTTTCTCGATTTCTTTTTGCGCGTCTTGAATGATTTTGTACAACTCGGCGGGCGTTCTCTTATCGGTAAAATCAGGCGCGTTGTTGTTGACCGCTTTCAAATCGTAGTTCCTGGCTTCGATTTCTGCGCGGGTGAGATACCAACTGCGCTCGCTGACTTTTTCGGCGTGACCATCGGGTAATTGGAAACGCCTTTGAAAATCGGCAAAGTGTTTGATTTCCAGCGGGTTGCCTTTGTTGACTTTGCGCGGGCGGAAATTCTCATCCAGCGTCATATCGTAGTACCAAATTTTTTCGGTGCGCTTGCCTTTCTTGAAAAAGAGCAAATCGGTTTTGACGCCCGCGCCCGCGTTGACAAAAACGCCGTTGGGCAAACTGATGATGCAGAACAAATCGCACTCATTCAACAATTTGCGCTTGGTCTGGACATAGGCGGCGGTATTCACATGGAACAAAACGCCTTCGTCAATGACCATGCCGCATGTGCCGCCGTCTTTCAGGCTTTCGATGATGTGCTGTAAAAACAAAATTTGCGCCTTGCCTGTTTTGTAGGCAAAAGCGGCTTGCGCGGATTTGCCTTCCTTGCTGCCAAAGGGCGGGTTGGTCAGAATCGATTCGTATTGGGTCGGACTGCCCTTGAACAATTCGCCGTAAGTGACCGCGCCCGTGAGCGTGTTGCCGTGCCAGATGCGCGGCTGGTCAATATCGTGCAAGACCATGTTGGCTAAAAGAATCGGGATGGCTTCGTCGGCGTCTTCGCGCCCCCACAAGGTTTCGCTTTTGAGTTCCTGAACCTGCGTTGGCGTGGGGTTTTGTTTGAGCAGATGCTTATAGGCTTCGATGAGAAAGCCGCCTGTGCCGCAGCACGGGTCATAGACTTTGCCGCCCAACTGCGGGTTGACGACATCCACAATCAGGCGGATGATTTCGCGCGGGGTAAAGAACTGCCCGCCGTCATTTTTCTTTTCACCGAGACTGGGCAGTAATCCTTCAAAGGCTTGCGAGATGGGGAAGATGTGCTGGTCGCTGACGGATGCTTCGCCAATGGCGTGAACCCTGTCGAGCGCGTCCTGCAGGTTGTTGACGCTGGTTAGAACGGTCTTTTCTTTGGTGATAAAAATTTCAGAGACGATTTTTTGCCGTTCGGTTGCGCCGCGTTTGTCTTTCAAGGCTTTGAGAAAAGGAAACAAGTCGCCATTGACCCAATCCAGATAGGCGGTGATGGTCTGGTTATCGAGTTCACAGCGTTTCCAGCCTTGTTCTTTGTTCTTGATAATTTCCTTTGGCTCTTTCGCGCGGTCATAGGGAGCCGCCCAATCGCGCCAGCGGTAGGGCGCGGGGAGCGTGGCTTCAAATTCCTTTTTCACGGCGCGGGCTTTGGCTTCGGCTTTGTCGTCCAGAATGTCGAGATAACGCAGGAAGAACATCCACGTCACTTCGGGAACGTAAAGCCTTGCGCCTTTGGCTTTGTCGCGGCGCAAAATATCGCACACGCCTTTGACGGCTTTATCCATCGCCGCCTGTGAGTTGATGACCTTGCCGTTGCCGTTGGTTTCTTTTTTCTGTTTTGGCATGATTCTCCAGTAAAGACTTCGGAAGTCTCTCAGACTTCCGAAGTCTGGAACGCAAACACTTCGCGCAAGATTGCCGCTGGCAGGGCTTCGATGGCGGCGAGTTGGTCGTTGATAATTTT
>CAYPCK010000077.1:0-6068 GCA_964409185.1 uncultured Anaerolinea sp.
GTTTGGCGGTTGCGTTCGAGATCGGTCGCGCCCGCGGAGCAGGCGGCGAGGATAAAGACCAATGTTGCGAGAATTATTTTTTTCATTTTGTCTCCTATTGCAGGGATGACGACCTCGAGGAGTAAAGTGTTCCCGGCGTCGGCGGGAGACTTTTGGGCTACCACCCCGGCGCGTAATTAACCCACCTTACGCAGTCATTCGATCGGCACACCCGCACGGGGATAAATTCCCGTGCTAATCTTACAAAGTCCCGCGTAGCGGGACTTAAGCCGCCGAAGGCGGCTTCGGATGAATAGCCCGACGATTCATCTTCGGGCGGGCACCATGGCATTGTCCTTCCAAGGTTATACCCAGCCTCCTGCGTGAGGCGAGTTAATTAAATAAACCTCGGCAACTTGCATGTCGCCGAGGTCTTTGGTTTGCCGGTTGTCTAGTGATCGCCTTCTTCGTGTTCCCCTTCGCGGACGGAGACATCGAGTACGATATCCTCGTGGGTTTGGAAGTGCAGGATCACACCGATATGGTCTCCCAGCTTGATCTCTTCCTTGACGTTGATCAACATAACGTGCAGCCCGCCGGGCGCGAAATTAATCTCCGTGTCGGGGTCCAGCGTGACGGACGGCAGCATTTCCATCTGCATCACATCGTCCACCATTTTGCTTTCATGAAGTTCAACGGTCTCCGCCGCGTTGGAGGAAGCGCCGACCAATTCATCGGCATTTTCTGAATGATTGTGCAGTTGAAAATAAACGGCGGCATTTTCTCCTTGCAATGTGGGACGCATCCATGGGTCATGCGGCTCGATGTCTGCCGTTGCCGGCGTCCCGCAGGCGCTAACGAGAATAACGCCTAGCGCGATGACAAAACTGACTTTTCGAAACATATAATTCTCCTTGAGCGATGAAATTTGGATCGTCAACTCGACGACTTGTTTTGTACGGTGCTGGTGACGACGTTCAGGATCCCATCCAACCCGGAAAGTTTCCCGCCAAACCCTGTCTGGAACAACTCCGCCTCCCGTTGCGAACCGAAGGCAAGGATGCTGGGCACACAGCAATCGCTGATCTCCGCCCCCGAGAGGTAGATGGCTTTGTCGGCGCTGATGATCTGGTTATGGAGAAAATCGGTTGCCATGGCGTGGGCGGCGTCTTTGCTTGTGGCAAAATGCATCAAGCCGCAATGCGCGCAACACGTCCGGCGCTGGTCGCCGTTCGCCAGGTACACGATAAACGCCCGGCTGTTTTGGGTGGATTTTCCGCACATGGCGCACGGCTTTTCATTGGGAAGCAGGGAGGGCTCGCGGGCGATCATTACCTCACCGTGCCGCTTATGCACAAGCCCGGCGGAAACCAGCGCGTTGATGTCGCGGTGAATGGTCATCACCGACACCGAAAATTCAGCCGCAAGTTCCTGAAAGGAGGCGCTGCCGGTTTTTTGCAAATACGTGAGAAGTTTTTGGCTCCGGCTGGAGGGGATATTTTCCATGGTTGTTATACTTTGTTATAGTTAAAATTAATGCACAAAATATAACGACCTCCCAGCCAGTCGTCAATATGACGAATGTAATCTATTTGGAGTGATATTTTCTGCCTCGCCATGTTACTCCCCTGCCGGAAAGCACTTTCCAAGCGGAGGAAATTATCAACACAGCAAACACACCGGCGCCGAGTGGTGTAGTGAGCGCGTACAACGGTGAAACCCTCAACCGTTTTGCGACCATGCCTCGGGCAAACAGAATCGCGCCCCACACCGCAAGCGACTCGAGCAAAATCGCGAGAGCCGAAGCGCCTCCGCCTCTGACCAGCCAGAGCAAACCCAGCATAGACCAAACGGGCAGGAAAAGCGATGCCAGCAACCCCAGCGCCGCGCCGAACACGCCGAGGAAAAGCAGGTTGCGATGGCGGCTCAAACCGAGGTAGATGTTCTTCGTCCAACCCTCCCACATGGATGTGAGCGAAGTATACATTCTGGTCTGGATCACGCTGCGCCCATCGGCAAGCACGAGGCGATGCCCGCTCCATTTGGCGAGTTCCGCGATCGCCTGATCTTCCACGATCTCATTTTTCACGGCTTCGTGTCCCCCAATACTCTCGTACGTTTCCCTGCGCATGAGCATGAACTGCCCGCTGGCAATGGCGGCGCGCTCGGATGGGTCGTTGACTTTACGCGCATTGAATCCGACAGCCAGCCCGGTCATGATGAGCGGCATGACGGTTTTTTCCCAGAACGAATCCATGATTTGATGATGCAAGGTGGTGAACAGGTCCGCGCGGGTTTCGAGGGCTTTGACGTAGCATGATGAAAGGGCAGTCGGCGATAAAAAGGTGTCGGCATCGACGAAGCACAACCACCCGCCTCTCGCCGCCGCTGAGGCTTGGTGCAAAGCGTGAGGTTTGCCCGCCCAGCCAAAAGGGAGGTCTGATCCGTTCAACAGGCGGAGTCGCGGGTCGCGGGAGGCGATCTCACCCAAAATGCGCGGAGTCGCATCCGTGGAGCGGTCGTCCAGCACGATGACCTCGAAGTTCGGGTAATCCTGCGCGAGCGCGGATTCGACACAGGCGCGGATGTTTTGCTCTTCGTCTCGCGCGGGGATGCAGATGGAAATCAGCGGGGCATCGGGGGGAGGCGGTGACGGTTCGACGATGATCTCGGGCAGGGGTTGCGAGTGAAGCCAGTAAATGATGATGAGACCCGCCATGCAAAGCGCGGTGGAGAGAACGAGGGAAGCCATGTGGCGCGCTTTGTAACGGTAAACGGAATATGCAATACCTATAGCACGCGAACAACGCTTCCCCTCTCGCTTTTCTCCACCTCGATGCGGGCGGGGAAGGCGTCTTTGAGTTCGTCGAGGTGCGTGATGACGAGAATTTTTGCGAAGTCTTTTTTCACGAGGTTGATGGCTTCGATGAGGCGTTGCCGTCCTTGGGCATCCTGCGAGCCGAAGCCCTCGTCAATGACCAGCGTTTGCAGGCGCGCGCCTTTGCGCTGGGCAAGGATCTCGGACAGCGCCAGCCGAATGGCAAAGTTGACGCGGAAGGCTTCGCCGCCGGAATACATCTCGTAATTGCGCGTGCCCGCCGTATCGCTGATTTCGATGCCCAGCGTTTCTTTCAGGTCGTTGCGCTTTTCGTCCTTGTATTTTTCCTGTGTCACAAACCGCATGGACATCTGTCCGTCGGACAGGCGATCGAGCAGTTCGTTGGCTTTGTCTTCGATCTGCGGCAATGCCTGCTCGATCAGCAAGGCCGGGACTCCGTTTTTGCCGAATGCCTGCTCGAGCGCGCGGTGTTGCGCAATTTGTTTTCTCAGGGCATCGCGTTCTTTTTCGAAATCCGCCTTGCGCGCGCGTTGGGTGGCGAGGATATCGACGCGTTGTTGCGCGCCGCCCAGTTCGCCGCGGGCGCGGTTTTCCTCCTCGCGCAGGCGGAACAACTCGCGCTCGGCGTCGTCGAGGCTGGGCAAGGCTGTCTCTGCAGAGTCGAGGCTGGACTTCGCTGCTGAGTATTCGGCTTCCAGAGTTTCGATGTCCGATTTTCGATTTCCGATATCCGATTGTAAGTTGGCGATCTCGCTTTCGATCTGCCTGCTCACGGTTTTTGCCGAATCAAGTTGGCGATATTCATCCTCTGTTGCTCTTAATTCCCCTTCTTTTTCGCGCGCTTCGTCGTGCGCCGCCGCGTCGTAACCGAGTTTCGCCAGTTCCTTATCGAGTTTGGCAAGTCGCTTCTGTTCGTCCACGGCGTACTTCCCGCTTTCAAGGATCTTTTCCACTTCTTTCAGGCGTTTCTTTCCCGTGGACTCCCAGTCCTTTGCCAGCGCCTCGAGCGTGTCCATCCGTTCGGTGAGTTGCGAAATTTCGCTGGCGTATCCCAGCCGTTCCTGGTCAATTTTCGCTGACGCTTTGATTTGGTATTCGTAATTTGTAATTTGATTGGCGAGTTCCGTTGCTTCTTTCTGGTTGGCGCGGAAGAGATCGCCCTTTTCTTTCCCGTCGGCTTCCAATTGTTTGAGCGTGGATTTGCGATGCTTTTCACTCAACTCCTGTCCGCATAGGGGGCAGGTCGCGCCATCGGCGGATGTGAGCGATTCGATCTTCTCTTTCAACTGGTTCATTTCCGTCTTGAGACTTTCATTTTCCACTTTCAACGCCGCCTGGCGTTCCCGCGCCGATTGGGTTTGCGCGGTCAACTCGTCTCGTTCGGCGATCTTCTTCTCGGCTTCGCTCAATGCCATTTTGACCGCTCCGATCCTGCTTCTCAATTCACTGTTCACCGATGACTGGTTACTAATTTCCTCCGCTTCTGCAACCAATGAACGCCTCTCCTCCTCCACCTTCGCCTTTTCCACCGCGATGGCTTCCTGCAAAGGCGCGCGATCTTTCTGGTGCTCGAGAAATTCCGCGGCGGTCTTCTCCCAATTCTCCAATTCCCTGCGGGTGATTTGCCACGCTTTGTAATTCGATTCAATTTCCTTTGCGCGGTTTACCAGGGCGGCAAACGAGGCGCGTTCTGCTTCTTTTTCGGCAAGGCGACTCTCCAAGGACGAAAGAGCCGCGCGCGAACGTTCGAGACCTGTCGCGAGGGTGGATGTCAATTTGCGTTGTTCCTCCACCAAAGCCGAAGTCCGTTTCAAGTTTTGAAGGACGGACTCCTGCGCCTCACGCGCCGCCGACAGTTGATTCAGCGACGATTGCAGCTCTCCCAGCCGCGTCTTACGCGCCTCTTCTTCGGCAAGTTCGGCATCAATCTCGGCGACACGTCCGTCAATCGTTTCGACCTCCGCTTCGATCCGCTTCCGTTTTTCGGCTGCGCGATTCTTGTATTCATCCCATATTTCAAGACCAAGGATGTTGCTCAATACGTCTTTGCGGCGGCTGGCATTCTGCTGAGTGAACTGGTCCGCCTTTCCCTGCAAAAAGAACGAAGCGTTGACGAATGTTTCATAATCCAGCCGGAGCGTTTGCTCGATGCGCGCTTGCGTCTCGCGCGTCGTTTTTTCGGTGAGCGGCTTCCAACTTCCTTTGACCGCGGACAATTGACCGCCGACCGCGACCGACTCATCGGCTGCGGTCGGCGGTCTGCGGTCCAATATCTGAAATTCCAACACCGTACTTTTGTTTCGCGGCAATGACCGTTGCACGCGATAGGTATTTTGCTCATGCTCAAATGTGAATACCACTTCTGCGGCTTTTACGTCTGTGTGCAGGTTGATCACATCACTGCTCTTGCCGCGCGCCTCGCCAAACAGACTCCACGTCATCGCATCGAGCAGGGACGATTTCCCCGCGCCGTTTTGACCGGAGATGCACGCCACCTCGAACGAGTGGAAATCCAATTCAACGCTATCGCGATAGGAAAGAAAGCCTGAAATGCGCAAATGAAGGGGAACCATCGCAATGGATTATAATCCAACCATCATGCTTGAAACCTCCGACAAGGTCGCGCGCCGCCGACTGACATGGATCATCGTCACACTTGCAACCTTGCCATGTTACTGCGCGGGTTGGGTCGCCCTGATGATCGCCCCCGACTCGAACATCACGCCTACGCCGACGGTCAGCGCCACTGCCGCAACGAATTTCACTGCCACCAACACGCTTCAGATCACGCCCGCCACCACCGCGCCGCCCAACATCGTTTCCCCCACGTTTACCGAAACTCCCACAGCGACCAGCACACCGAGCCTCACCGCGACGACAACCTTATCGTCCACACCGTTCCAGCCTGCGACCTTGACTCCCTCGCTGACCCAAACATCTTCACACACGCCATCGCCCAGCGCGAGCGCCACATTCACCTCCACCTTCATCGTGACCAGCACGAACACATTCACCTTCACCCCCTCGCCGACACCACCGGCGCCGGCGAACACATCCACGCCGTCCATCACGCCCTTCCCCTCGCCTTAAGATGACAGACATTCTTCCTTTTTTGAAATCCCTGATCTCCACATCGGGCATCTCCGGTCATGAAGCCCCGGTGGCGGCATTGATCGAACAGAAATGGCGCCCGCTGGTGGATGAAATTTCCACAAGCCGCGTGGGGTCGCTGCACGGTCTCAAACGCGGA
>CAYPCK010000077.1:6078-8112 GCA_964409185.1 uncultured Anaerolinea sp.
AGACCCTCCGTGATGATCGCCGCGCACATGGACGCCATCGGCATGATAGTCGTGAAAATTGTCGATGGTTTTCTCCACATCACCAACATCGGCGGGGTCGATGTGCGCACCCTGCCGGGGATGGAAGCGACGGTTCATGCCTCCAGTGGGGTTGACCTGCCCGCGGTGATCGCCTTGCCGCCCTCGAAGTTGCTCCCCGAATCCGCGGGCGACGCGCTCGACATGAAATATTTCCTCGTGGACACGGGTTTGACCGCCCGGGAAGTGGCGAAGCATGTACGCGTGGGCGACCCGGTATCCTTTGCGAATGAACCGCTTGAACTGGCGGGAGATGTCCTTTCGGGGCATACGCTCGACAACCGCGCCTCCGTCGCCGCGTTGACCGTCTGCCTCGAAGAGTTGCAATCCAAGCCGCATGCGTGGGATGTGTGGGCGGTGGCGACCGTGCAAGAGGAGACGAGTTTTCTCGGCGCGGCATCTTCCGCGTTTCAACTTCGACCCGACATTGCCATTGCCGTGGATGGAACATTTGCCAAAGGACCCGGCGCGAACGGCTGGCAGACTCACGCGATGGGGAAAGGCGTGGGGCTGTGCATGGGACCGAACATTCATCCGTTTCTGCATGCCAAACTGAAGCAGCTTGCCGAACGGCTCGAAATCCCGTGGTTTCTGGATGTGACCATCGCGCACTCCAGCACCGACGCCGACCCCATGCAGATCACTGCCGAAGGCATCCCGACCGCGTTGGTCGAGTTCCCGATCCGCTACATGCACACGCCGGTTGAATCGGTTTCGGTGAAAGACGTTCAGCGCGCGGGACGGTTACTTGCCGAATTTGTCGCGTCGCTCGATGTGAACTTTATCGAAACCATCAAGTGGGACGACTAATCTCCAGTCTCTACTTCTCTAATTTTCTGATACTTATGCCTCCCTTCGGAACCCCTCGACTCAAATTACTCGAAAAACTGTGCAACGTTATCGCCGTATCTGGTGACGAAGGCGCGGTGCGGAAGATCGTGCTCGAAGAGATCAAAGAGTATGCGGACGAAGTCAACGTGGATGCGTTGGGCAATGTGCTGGCGTTCAAGCGCGGGAGGGGCGCGAAGCGAGTCAAGGTGATGCTCGACGCGCACATGGATGAAGTTGGTTTCATGATCGTGGCGGAGGAAGGGGAGGGAATCTATCGCTTCGAAACCGTCGGCGGCATCGATTCCCGTCACCTCATCGGCAAGCAGGTATACGTTGGAAAGCAACGCTCGCCCGGTGTGATCGGAGGCAAGCCGTTTCATTTGATGGATACGGGCGAACGGTCGCGCAAAGTTTCCGTTGACTCGCTTCGTATTGATCTCGGTCTCGCCGGCAAGGCGGGCATCGGGGACCGCGCGGGCTTTGCTACAAAATTCCGCCGCTCGGGCACTTCGATCATGGCGAAAGCCATTGACGATCGCATCGGCGTCGCGACGCTCATCGAGTTGTTCAAACACGCGCCTGCGAACGTTGACCTGTGCGCGGCGTTCACCGTACAGGAAGAGATCGGTCTGCGCGGCGCGAAGGTGGCGGCAAACTACTTTGATCCTGATCTTGCCATTGCGATCGACTCGACGCCCGCGAACGACCTGCCTCCTTTTGATGGAGATGAAAACGTGGCGTATAACACCAAACTTGGACTTGGTCCCGCGATCTATATTGCGGACGGTTCGACCCTTCATGACCCGCGGCTGGTTCGCTTTCTTCAGGAAGTTGCGGCATCTGAAAAGATACCGTATCAACTGCGCCAGCCGGGCGGAGGCGGTACCGACTCAGCGGCGATCCAGCGCGCGCGGGCGGGAATCCCAACGGTTTCGGTCTCTGTGCCGCATCGTTACACTCATTCCCCGGTCAGCATTTCGCGCGTGGAGGATTGGAAGCATACGCTTGCTTTGCTTCACGCGGCGTTGAGGCGAATAACGCCTGTGTTAGCGGGAAGAGGTAAATAGGTATGAAGGTAAACACGTATGCAAGTACACAAGTAAACACGTATACTCGTATACACAT